>JACCSF010000314.1 GCA_013813135.1 Thermoleophilaceae bacterium
GCCGGCGCGCGGCGCGCAGCGCGTCGCCGGCGGCATCCGGCCGGGCGGTCGGCGCGCCGAAGACACAGAGCGCGGCGTCCCCCTCGAATTTGTTGACCCAGCCGCACTGCTGCTCGACGACCTCCACGACGATCGCGAAGAAGGCGTTCAGCAGGGCCACCACCTGCTCCGGCGGGCGTCGCACCGCGAGCCGCGTGGAGCCGATCACGTCCACGAAGACGACCGCCACCTCACGCAGCTCGCCGCCCAGCCTGACCTCGCCGTCGGCATCCAGTGCGGCCTGGGCCACCTCGCGGCCAACGTGACGGCCGAACAGGTCGTGCAGCCGCTCGCGCTCGCGCAGGCCCGCGGCCATCGAGTTGAAGCCGGCCTCGAGCAGGCCCACCTCGCTGCCGTCGTCAACCGGCACCGAGACGTCGAGGTCTCCCTCCTCGATGCGCCCGATCGCCCGCCGCACCGCGCCGATCGGCTCCGCGACGGAGCGGGCGGCCATCGTGGTGGCGAACAGGCCGACCGCGAGTCCCACCACGCCAAGGAAGGCGATCGCGATCGCCAGCAGGCGCGGGTCCTCGTCCGGCTGCGCGATGCCGGCGGCAGCGATCAGCAGGATCCCGAGCAGCGGCACGCCGGTGCCGAGCGACCACGCCATCGTCAGCCGTCCGGCCACGCCCGGGCGGGAGCGCCCCGGGGCGGCCCACCGGCGAGCGCAAGCACGGTGATCGGCCGCATGATGCGCTCGCACATCAGGTAGCCCAGCGCGCAGCTGGTCTCGCCTGAGAGCACCAGGCCGCCGCCGACGACCAGGGCACCCCAGTCGGAGCCGGAGACGTTGAGCAGGGTGAACAGGACCGCCGCGATCAGCCAGAACACTCCCGAGACGACGACGAAGCTGGACGGCTGGCCGAGCACGATCTGGCGCTCGGTCGCGGTGGGTGGGCGCCGCTCGCTCAACCAGCGCTCGACCGGGGCGCCGCGGCGTTTCGACCACAGCCTCCCCATTGTCAGCGAGAGCGGCAGGTAGACGACCGCGACGATCGCGTTGAGCGCGAGCTGCTTGTCAGGTCCGGCCGGCGCGAACGGCGTCAGGAACCCGAGCAGCAGGAAGAGGACAAACCCGCCCAGGCTGTGGGCGATGACGGCCGCCCAGGTGAGCCGGCGGACTGTCGCCCGCCACAGCTCGGCGGCGTCCGGATCGGCTCGCTCGACCATGATCGACCTCGAGCAGTGTCTCCCACGACGGACCGCCGGGAAGTGTGAGATGCGTCACAGAGGCCGCGTCAGGCGACGTCGCGCAGGGCCTGCGCCTCTGCGAGCGTGGAGAGCTTGCGCAGCGCGGTCTCCTCGAGCTGCCGTGTGCGCTCGCGCGTGAGCCCGAACAGCTTGGCCACCTGGTCGAGCGTCTGCGGCTGCTCGCCGTCGATCCCGTAGCGCAGCTCCACGATGCGGCGATCGCGGTAGGACAGGTGCTCGAGCACCTCGCTGAGACGCTGGCGCATCAGCGACTCCGCCGCCGCCTCGTAGGGGCTCGGCGTGGACTCGTCGGGGATCAGGTCGCCGAACTGGGCGGCGTCGCCGTCGTCTCCGACCGGCTTGTCGAGCGAGACGAGCTGCTGCGCGGCGCGCATGATCACGTCCGCCTCGATCGGGTCGACCCCGGCGAGTTCCGCGATCTCCTCGACAGTGGGGTCGCGGTCGCCCTGGGCCTCCAGCTTGCGCTGGGCGCCGTCGAGCTTCTTGAGCACGTTGTCGATGTGGATCGGAATCCGGATCGTCCGGCCCTTGTCCGCGATCGCGCGCGAGATCGCCTGGCGGATCCACCAGGTCGCGTAGGTGGAGAACTTCCAGCCTTTGCGCCAGTCGAACTTCTCCACCGCGCGCACGAGGCCGATCGTGCCCTCCTGGATCAGGTCCAGGAAGGGCAGCCCCTGGTTGCGGTAGCGCTTGGCGATCGAGACCACGAGGCGCAGGTTTGCGCGCATCATGTGGTCCTTGGCCTCGAGGTCGCCGCGCTCGATGCGCTTCGACAGCTCGACCTCCTCCTCGCGGGTCAGCAGCGCGGTCGCCGCGATGCCGTCGAGGAACTGCTGCAGGGAGTCGACGGTCGGGTCCGGCGCGGGTTGAGGGGTCAGAGTTTCCGTTGTCACGGCCGCCAAGCTACGACCGCGTCCTAAGGGCGAGCTAAATCCTGCACGGCTGTGGCAATTGCCACCAAGCGCGGTGCCCCGACCGCGTATTGGTGGATGGCCCCGGCCCGCTCGACGCGGCCGTCGGCGTCCTCGAAGGTGAACTCGCCGACCAGGCGGCTGCGCGCCGCGTCGTAGCGCTGGCGCACCCTCATGGTCACCCCGCCCGCCTCGTGGGCGATCTCAGGCTTGAACCCCGGCAGCACGGACTCCGCGACCGTGGCGGTTTCCAGCACCAGCCGCCCGCCGTCGCGCAGCGCGCGGCGGGTCGCCGCGAGATGCTCGACCGTGGCGTCGTGGGGCATGTAGCCGAAGCTGTTGCCCCAGTGCACGACCGCATCGAACGCCTCGGCCGGGGCGGCACGGAGGTCGCGCTCCTCGAAGCGCGCCTCCACCCCGCGGGCGTCCGCCGCCCGGCGGGCCTCCTCCACCTCCCCGCGCGAGACGTCGATACCGGTCACGTGGAGCCCGCGCTCGGCCAGGCGCAGAGCTATGCGCCCCGCCCCGCAAGGGGCGTCGAGGACGCGCGCGCCCGCGGGCAGGTCGAGGAGGCGGTGGATGGCCGCCGCGTCGTCGTCGGCCCACGGCTCGGAGGCCGCGCGCCAGAACTTCGCCTTCAAGCCAACCTGGAAGCCGACGAACCAGTCGTCGGACACCTGCTCATGCACTTCGGTACGCCCTTTCGGCTCAGAGGAACGCTGGAATCAGCGCGCCGAGCCGGCGGCGGTGTACGACTGCTGGCTGTGGCGATGCGTAAGCAGAGGCGTCGCGCGCCAGGTTAGCCGCCCAGGAATTCGCGCACAAGCCCCGCGGTCTGCTCGGGGCGCTCCAGCGAGGGCAGGTGGCCGGCCCCTTCGATCACCACCTTGCCGGCGCCGATCTCGGCGCAGAGTCGGTCGGCGATCAGGTGGAAGTCCGGCTTGTCGAGTTCCCCCACGGCGACCAGCGTGCGGGCGGTGACGGCCGCAAGGTCTATCTGCTCGGGCTCGATGCCCTCGGCCTCGGACTCCGACCCGAGCTCGAAGGCCCGTTCCTGCATGGCGATCACGCGGTCGCGCGGCTCGGCGGCCTCGAGCCAGAAGTCGGCGTTGAGGATCGCGGCGCCCCGGAGGTCCCCCTGCTCGAGCAGGCGCTCCTCCTCGCGCGAGAAGCGCTGGATCTCCTCCGACCAGGGGTGGTCCGGGAGCGGGGCGCCGAGCAGCACCAGCTCGCTCACCAGCTCGGGCCGGTTGACCGCCACCTGGAGGCATACGAAGCCGCCGTAGGAGGCACCCACGAGGGCGGACGGGTGGTCACCGAGCGCGGCCTCCAGATCCTCGGCGTGGGAGAACTCGCCGGCAGGCGGCAGCGGCGTCTGGCCGAAGCCGGCCAGCTCGTGGCGGCGCGCGCCGGGCAGGTCGAAGCCGTCCCACATGCGGGAGTCGCAGACGCCCGAGTGGACGAGGACGACGCCGCGGTCAGACACCGCGATAGCGGATCCTGGCGCGACGCCCATGCGCCTTCCAGACGTGCGGGTCGCCCGTGAACGGGTCGCGGGCGGTGCGCCAGCCCGGCGGGTAGGGATCCGAGTGGACGAGCACGTAGCGCCCGCGCCTACAGGACAGGCCCTGCACCCAGACCCGGACGGTCACCCCGGGATCGGCGATGAACACGGGTCCCGGGCAGCGCCGCTCGGCGTTGCGCAGCACCCAGAAGACGCTGCTCTCGCCTCGGCGGCAGCGCTGCGGGAAGGTGCCGTCGCGCCGCATGCCGAGGTCGCGGCAGGCGAAGCCGCGCAGCTGCACGCTCTGGCGGACGGCGATCAGGCCGGCCTTCGCCGCAAGCCGGCGCGCGACGGCACAGCCGACGCCCTTGGTGCGCAGGCCGTCCGAGTCGGCGGGGTCGAAGCCGGTCGGCCCGGTGTCGATCACAGGGCGGCAG
>JACCSF010000326.1 GCA_013813135.1 Thermoleophilaceae bacterium
CGCGTTTCCCACCGCCGGCGCCTCGCTGCTGCCGCCGGCCGTCGCCCTCTTCAGCGAGCGCCACCCGGAGGTGGAGCTGACCTTCGTTGAGCACGACCCCGAGCCCGCCCTGCAGATGCTGCGGGCGGCCGAGCTGGAGGTCGCGCTCGTCTTCCAGTTCCACGACCTTTCTGAGCCGGAGCGCGAGCGGCTCTACGGCGGGATCGAGCTCCACGAAATGGTGAGCGACCCGATGTACCTGGCGCTCCCGCGCAGCCATCCGCTCGCGCACAAGCCGCGCGTGCGGTTGCAGGACGTGGCCGACGAGACCTGGATCCAGGAGGGCGACCCCCGCAACCCCTGCGCGCGCCTCCACTACGGCGCGTGTACCGCGGCCGGCTTCGAGCCGCGCATCGGCTTCCAGTCCGACGACTACAACGTCGTCCAGGGCCTGGTCGCCGCCGGCGTCGGTGTCTCGCTCCTGCCGAGCCTCGCTCTCGCGAACATGCGCGAGGACATCGTGGTGCGCTCGCTCGGAGCCACGGCGCCGGCGCGCCAGATCGCGGCCGCGACGCTGGCCGGGCGCTACCGCTCGCCGGCCACCGAGGCCATGCTGGCGATCCTGCACGAGGTGGCCGAGGACTTCGAGCTGCCCTCCGGCGCAGCCGTTGCCGCCGCCTGACGGCTTAGAATCGTCGCGTCGAGTCGAGCGCGCGAACACGCACGAGGACGGTCGACCGCACGCAGCTGCGCGCCGGCGAGCTGATCGCCGGGACCTGCGGTTTCCTGCTGCTGGTCGCGATGCTGCTGCCCTGGTACGGGCGCGACACGGAGGTGGCGGGTGTCCTGCTCAGCGAGTCTTGGAACGCCTGGCAGATCTTCTCGGTCGTCGCGGTGCTGCTGTTCGGCATCGGCGTGACCGCGATCTCCGTCCCCGCCGCGCGCGTGCTCTGGGCACCCGCGGCGGCCTTTCGGACCGACCGGCTGCTAGTGGCGCTCGGCCTGCTCGGCCTCGCGCTGGTCCTGTTCCGGCTGATCGACATGCCGATCCCCGACATCGAACTGGTGCAGGGGGACCGCGTGGACGCCGGCCGCGGTCCGGGGCTCTTCCTGGCTCTGCTCGCCACCGCGGGTATCGCCTACGGGGGCCGGCGCGCTGGGCGCACCGGCCCCCGCTAGCCGTTCCCCGCCAGCCGTTCGCCTGCGAGTGGGGCCTGGTGTCGCCCGGTGACACGCCGAACGCCTGGCCCCCTAGGATCGCGCCCGTGAGCGCTGCCGCGGACAAGATGCGGGCGGAGGGGCTGCCGGAGATCGCGGTCGAGACCTTCGCCCACTACGAGCAGCTGCTGCGGGACGGCGAGCTGGGGGTGCTGCGAGAATCGGAGATCGAGCCGCTCGCCGACCTGCCGGACGCCTCCGAGCTGCCGCCGACGGAGAGCGCCGTGCTCGAGGAGGCGGTGGTGCTGAAGCTCAACGGCGGGCTCGGCACGAGCATGGGGATGACCCGGGCGAAGTCGCTGATCGAGGTCAAGGACGGGCTCTCCTTCCTCGACATCATCGTGCGGCAGGTGCTGCACCTGCGCGAACAGCACGGTGCGCGCGTCCCGCTGCTGGTGATGAACAGCTTCGCGACCCGCGACGACACGCTCGCAGCGCTCGAGCGCTACCCAGACCTGCAGGTCGACGACCTGGCGCTCGACTTCGTGCAGGGCAGGGTGCCCAAGCTGCGCGAGGACGACCTCGAGCCGGTCGAGTGGCCGGCCGACCCGGCCCTCGAATGGGCGCCTCCGGGTCACGGCGACGTCTACACGTCACTGGCGACCTCGGGCATGCTCGGCGACCTGCTGGAGCGCGGCTACCGCTACCTGTTCCTCTCGAACTCGGACAACCTCGGCGCGCTGCTCGACCCGCGCATCCTGTCCTGGTTCGCGGCCGAGGGCATGCCGTTCCTGTCGGAGTCGACCGACCGCACGGAGTCGGATCGCAAGGGAGGCCACCTGGCGCGCCGCCGCGACGACGGCGGACTCGTGCTGCGCGAGACGGCGCAGACGACCGGCGAGGACCTCCCGGCGTTCGAGGACATCGAGCGCCACCGCTTCTTCAACTGCAACAACATCTGGATCGACCTGCGCGCGCTGGAGCGGGCGCTCGAGCAGCGCGACGGCGTGCTCGGGCTGCCGATGATCGTGAACCGCAAGACGGTCGACCCGACCGACTCCTCCTCGCCCGCCGTGCTCCAGCTCGAGACCGCGATGGGAGCGGCGATCGGCGTGTTCGAGGGCGCGGCCGCGCTGCGGGTGCCGCGAACGCGCTTCGCGCCGGTCAAGACGACCAACCAGCTGCTGGTGATGCGCTCGGACGCGTACGCGCTCGCGGACGACTGGACGGTGCGGCCGGTGGGGGATGCAATCCCGGTGGTGGTGCTCGATGCGGAGTACTACAAGCTGATCGGCGACTTCGACGAGCGCTTCCCGGCGGGTCCGCCGTCGCTCGTGCGCTGCCGCCGCCTGGAGGTGGACGGCGACGTCTCGTTTGGCCGCGATGTGGCGGTACGGGGTGAGGTGCGGCTCGAGGGGCCGCTGTCGGTCCCGGATGGCGCGGTGCTGGAGGGGTAGCGCTCCCTGATGCGCCTCAGTGGGCCTCCGCCCGCCGCTCTTCCAGGCGCTCGCGGCGCAGCTGCTCGGTCTCGCTCTGGTTGAGCATCCGTATGAACAGCGCGACCAGCACCAGCGCCAGGGTCAGCGACTGCTCGACCATCATGATCACCCCCGCGACGTTCTGGTCCTCGACCGGATTGAGGCCCCAGATCCGCGGCGTGTCCTCGTAGTAGGGGTAGATGGCGGTGGTGCTCCAGGTCAGGAAGATGCCGAGCGCGGCGAGGCCGGCCTTTGCGGTGCCGATGTAGGCGATCGGCTGCAGCCCGGTGAGGCGCCGCCGCATCGGCACCGGCTGGATCAGCGGCCACCACAGGGCCACCCCGGCCGTGAAGAACGAGATGTGCTCGAGCAGATGCACGGCCGGGTGCTCGACCGCGGCGTCGTAGAGCGCCGGGATGTGCCAGAGGTACATCAGCACCAGCCACGCGACGATGCCGGTGGCGGGGCTCGCGAGCGGCCCGAGGCGACGTTCAAGGCGGCTCAGCCGCCTCGTGGCGGGGCGCATGATCACGCGCGAGAGCCCCAGCAGGATGAGCAGCGGCGCCACGTCGCCGAGCAACACGTGCTGGACCATGTGCGCCGAGAACAGGTAGTTCTCGCCGAGGCCGTCCAGCGGAGAGACGAGCGCTGCCAGCAGGGCGAGCATGCCGCCAGCGAACGCGAGCGCCTGGAGCGGCCCGACCCCGTGCTTGCCCGGCGGCCCTCCGCGCCCTTCCACCTCCTTGCGAGCCTGGGCGAAGCGCCGGATGTAGATGCCCGCGAACAGGGCAAGCGGGACGAGCACCAGGGGATCGGCGAGCCAATGGAGCTGAGGATGTCCCGAGGCGTCACCCGACACGCACGGAATTGTCGCAATGCGGTGCCCACGCGTGACCAGGGCCGCGGGAGCCTTCAGCCATGATCCTCGAGCTGCTCGCCCCGCCGCTCTGCTGGTCGTGCCGCGCGCCCGCCGCCCGCGGTGCCCCGCTCTGCCGCGCGTGTCGGCGCTTGCTGCGCTTCCTCGGCCCCGAGCCGGTCGCGCTCTGCGGCCTGCCGGTGTGGGCGCCGGTCGCCTACGACGGCCCCGCTGGCGAACTCGTCAAGGCGCTCAAGTTCCACGGCGCAAAGCGGGTGGCCGCGGAGATGGCCGCGCTGATCGTCGCGAACGCGCCCGCGACGATGCTGGCGGGCACGCTCGTGCCGGTGCCGCTCCATCCGGCTCGGCGCCGCGCCCGGCCGTTCAACCAGGCCGGGCTGATCGCCGAGGGCCTTTCTCGTCGCGCCCGCCTCCCGCTGGTGGACTGCCTTAGGCGCACCGGACCAGACAGCAGGCAGGTGGGCAGCGGCCGCGCGGCGCGGCTCGGCGGCCCGGCCGGATCGATCCATACGACCGCCGCCGCGCCCGTGAACTCCCTGCTCGTGGACGACGTCGTGACCACCGGCGCCACACTCGCCGCGTGTGCCGGCGCGCTGCGGGCGGCGGGCGCCGAGCGGCTTGCGGCAGTGGCCTTCGCGCGCACCGCGGGACGCTGATGTCCGGGCGGTACCATCGCAGTACAGCGACTCCCCCAAGGAGGGCAGATGCGCATCCAGGTCAAGGGCCGCTCCGGCGTCACCATCGACGAAGACCTTCGCTCCAGAGTGGAGAAGAAGCTCGCGAAGGTGGCGCGCCAGGTTTCGACGCTCGCTGAGCTCGAGATCGAGCTCAGCGAGGAGCGCAACCCGGCCATCCGCGACTCGCAGGTCGCCGAGGCGACCCTGCACCTGAAGGGAGTGACTCTGCGCGCCTGCGAGCGCTCCACCGACATGGGGCACTCGATCAACCTGGTGGCCGACGACCTCGCCCGCCAGGTCAAGAAGCACCGCGACAAGCGCCGGGCGCGGCGCGAGGCGCAGAAGGTGGCGCAGGAACGGGCCGCGTAGTGGCGCAAGCGCCCGGCTCGGCCGGGCGCGCCGCGACCGCTTTTCGGCTCGTGCGGCCCCCGGCCGCATTGCTACCGTAGCTCCGATGACCATTCTCGACCGCGCCCTGCGGGTCGGCGAGTCCAAGAAGTTCAAGGCCTTCGAGAAGAACGTCGCCCGCATCAACGACTACGAGCCCGAACTCGAGCTCGAGTCGGACGACGAGCTGCGCGCGCGCTACGAGGCGCTGCGCGAGCGCCACCTCGACGGCGAGCCGCTCGACGAGCTCCTGTTCGAGGCCTTCGCGCTCACCCGAGAGGCCGGCAAGCGCGCGCTCGGGCAGCGCCACTACGACGTCCAGCTGATCGGCGGCATGGTGCTCCACGACGGCTCGATCGCCGAGATGAAGACCGGCGAGGGCAAGACGCTCTCGGCCACCCTGCCGATCGTGCTCAACGCGCTGGCCTCGCGCGACGAGGACGGCCATCCGGCGCGCGGTGGGGGCGTCCACCTCGTCACCGTCAACGACTACCTGGCCCGGCGCGACGCCAACTGGATGAAGCCGATCTACGACCTCGTCGGCGTCACGGTCGGGACGATCCAGTCGGGCATGAACGACATCGACAAGCAGGAGGCCTACTCCCGCGACGTCGTCTACGGCACCAACTCGGAGTTCGGGTTCGACTACCTGCGCGACAACCTCGCCGACGCGATCGAGCGCAAGGCCCAGCGCGGACATGGCTACGGGATCGTCGACGAGGTCGACAACATCCTCATCGACGAGGCGCGCACCCCGCTGATCATCTCCGGCCAGCCGGAGCAGGCCGCCGACCTCTACTACAAGTTCGCGAAGCTGGCCCGCATCATGGAGCCGGGCAAGAAGCCCGAGGGCCTCGAGGCGAAGTCGAAGGACTGGGAGGCCGAGTTCGACTTCGAGCCCGAGGAGAAGCACAAGACGGTCGCGGTGAGCGAGAAGGGCGTCGCCAAGGCCGAGAAGTTCCTCGGCGTCGACAACCTCTACAACGCGGACTCGGGCCACCTGGTCAACCACCTGCAGCAGGCGCTCAAGGCCGAGTCCCTCTACAAGCGCGACGTGGACTACGCCGTCATCGACGGCCAGGTGAAGATCATCGACGAGTTCACCGGGCGCATCCTGGAGGGCCGCCGCTGGTCCGAGGGCCTGCACCAGGCAGTCGAGGCCAAGGAGGGCGTGGCGATCCAGGAGGAGAACCAGACGGTCGCCACGATCACCTACCAGAACTACTTCCGCAGGTACGACAAGCTTGCGGGCATGACCGGCACGGCCCTGACCGAGGCCACCGAGTTCATGAAGATCTACGAGCTCCAGGTCGTGGAGATCCCCACCAACCGGCCGATGGTCCGCAGGGACAACAACGACCAGATCTACAAGACCAAGGAAGGCAAGTGGTCGGCCGTCGCCCGCGAGATCGAGGAGCGCAGCAAGACCGGTCAGCCGGTGCTGGTCGGCACGATCTCGGTCGAAGTCTCCGAACTGCTCTCGAGCGAGCTGACAAAGCGCGGCGTCAAGCACACCGTGCTGAACGCCAAGCCCGAGCACGCCGAGCGCGAGGGCGAGATCATCGCTGAGGCGGGCGCCCCGGGCGCCGTCACGATCGCCACCAACATGGCCGGCCGCGGAGTGGACATCAAGCTTGGCGGCAACGAGGAGCACCTGACCCAGCTCGAGCTAACCAAGCGGGGCCTCGAGCCGGGGACCGACGAGTGGGACAAGGCCTGGGACGAGCTCTACCAGCAGATGGAGGCCCAGGTCGTCACCGACCGCGAGCGGGTAATGGAGGTCGGCGGGCTGTTCATCCTCGGCACCGAGCGTCACGAGTCGCGCCGGATCGACAACCAGCTGCGCGGGCGCTCCGGCCGCCAGGGCGACCCCGGCGAGTCGCGCTTCTACCTGTCCGCCGAGGACGACCTCGTGCGCCTGTTCGCGGGCGACCGCATCTACCGCATCCTCGACAACAAGTTCCTCGCCCAGGAGGACGACGAGGGCAACGAGATGCCGATCGAGCACAAGATGCTCACCAAGCAGATCGAGGGCGCCCAGAAGAAGGTCGAGGACCAGAACTTCCTGCAGCGCAAGCGCGTCCTCGAGTACGACGACGTGATGAACCAGCAGCGCGAGATCATCTACGAGTACCGCGACCGCATCCTCGAGGGAGAGGACATGTCGGGCGTCGCGCGCTCGCAGATCGCTGACGCGATCGAGCGGCTGTGCGGCGACTACATGGCCGGCGACTACCAGGAGGACTGGGACCTCGACGCGCTGTTCACGCAGCTCGAGCAGATCTACCCGAGCTCGTACGACGTCGACGACATCGCCGAGGGCGAGGGGCGCGAGGCGCTGATCGAGAAGCTGCGCGCGGACGTGGTCGACGCCTATAGCGAGCGCGAGCAGGAGCTCGGCGACGAGCTGATGCGCGCCCTCGAGCGGTTCATGCTGCTCCAGATCATCGACAACCGCTGGCGCGAGCACCTGCACGACATGGACTACCTGCGCGAGGGCATCCACCTGAGGGGCTTCGCCCAGATCGATCCGCTCGTGGCCTACAAGAACGAGGGCTTCGAGATGTTCACGGAGCTCATGAACAACATCTGGGACGAGTTCGCGCGCTACATCTTCAACGTCGAGGTGTCGGTCGAGCCCGAGCAGCCGGCCGCGCCCCGCTGGGGCGCCGGCCAGAACACGACGTCCACCGCGTCCCTGAACTACGCCGGCGGCCACTCCGCCCAGGGCCGCGAGGCGATCGCGGCGGCGGCGGGGAGCGCTGTCCCGGCCGGCGTCGCCGAGGCGGAGTTCGGCGAAGAGGAAGTGATCAACCCACTGCCCGTCGTGGAGACGCGCAGGCTCGACGAGAACGAGAAGCTTGGCCGCAACGACCCTTGCTGGTGTGGCTCCGGCAAGAAGTTCAAGAAGTGCCATGGCGCTTAACGCCAGTGGCCTCCGCGGCCAGCTGACGCTGCTCGCGGACTACCTTTGACCCGGCTGCCCTAGAGGAGCGCGTCCGCTCCCTCGAGGAGCAGATGTCGGCGCCCGGCTTCTGGGACGACCAGGAGCGGGCCACGGCCGTGTCGGCCGAGCACTCCGCGGCCTCGCGCCGGCTCGAGTCCTTCCGCTCGCTCGAGCGTGACGTGAACGACTTGGAGGCGCTCGAGGAGATGGCGGCAGAGGACGACTCGATCGCCGCCGAGCTCGAGGAGCAGCGCGCGTCGATCGAGGCGCGCCTGGCCGAGCTGGAGGAGGCGCGCCTGTTCAGCGGCGAGTACGACGACGGCGACGCCGTGGTCACCGTGAACGCCGGCGCGGGCGGAACCGACTCGCAGGACTGGGCCGAGATGCTGCTGCGCATGGAGATGCGCTGGGCGGAGCGCCGCGGGATGAAGGTGGAGCTCAAGGAGGCGTCGCCGGGGGAGGAGGCCGGGATCAAGTCGGCCACGTTCATCGCCCACGGCGAGAACGCCTACGGGCTGTACTCGGCGGAGAAGGGTGTACACCGGCTCGTGCGGATCTCGCCCTACGACGCCCAGTCGCGCCGCCACACGGCGTTCGCCGGCGTGGAGGTGGCGCCGTTCGTGGAGGACGCCGTGGACGTGGAGATCGAGCCCGACGACCTGCAGATCGACACCTACCGCGCCAGCGGCGCGGGCGGCCAGCACGTGAACAAGACCGACTCGGCGGTGCGCATCACCCACAGGCCGAGCCGCATCGTGGTGCAGTGCCAGAACGAGCGCTCGCAGTCGGCCAACAAGGACACCGCGATGAAGATGCTGCGGGCGAAGCTGATCGAGGCCGAGCAGCGCAAGCGCGAGGAGGCGATCGCGAAGGAGAGGGGCGAGGCGCAGGACGTGGCCTGGGGCTCACAGATCCGCAGCTACGTGCTGCACCCGTACACGATGGTCAAGGACCACCGCACGAACGTCGAGGCCGGCAATGCCCAGGGCGTGCTCGACGGCGACCTGGACCAGTTCGTGCGCGCTGAGCTGCTGCGCCGCGCGGGCAACGGCGCGCCCGCCTAGGAGTCCTCCTCCTCCTCCAGGGCCCGCAGCGAGCCCTCGCCGCGCTCCTCGACCTCCTCGAGCACCCCAAGCAGCTGCCCCACGCGGCACACGAGCAGGCGCTCCTCCTCGACCTCGACCCAGACGCCCGCCGACGCGGGGAAGACCACGTGGTCGCCGGGCACGACGGGCATCTTCACGCCCACGCTGCTCCACCAGTCGAGCCCCGGCCCGACCGCCAGCACGATCCCGTGCTGGGGCGGCGTCTGGTGCTCGCCAGGCGGCAGCAGCAGGCCGGAGCGGCGCACCCGGTCGGGCTCGAGCTCCTTGATCACTACCTGGTCGAACAGGGGGCGAAGTTGCTGCCTCACGCGCCTAACGATACGAGGAGCCCGACATGACCTATCTACAGTTACACGATGGCCGACGAGGCCCGCCCGCCCTCAGCGCCCAGCGCCCGCCCGCCCTCCGCGCCCAACTCGCGCCCTCCCGCGCCGCCGAGCGCGCGTCCCCCGCGTGGGTCGAAGCCGGGCGATCCTCGTGCAGACCGGGCGCCCCAGAAGCCGCCGATGATCCCGTGGAGCGGGCGTCGCTTCATCACGATCCTGCTCGCGCTGTTCCTCCTCAACTGGCTGATCGTGGCGATCTTCGCCCCGGCCGAGAAGCGCATCAAGGTCCCCTACAACCCGAACTTCGTCGAGCAGGTCGAGAAGGGGAACGTCAAGGAGATCTCGTCCAAGGGCGACACCGTCCAGGGCGAGTTCAAGAAATCGGTCGAGTACAAGGGCGACAAGGCCGAGAAGTTCGAGACCGAGATCCCGACGTTCGCCAACGACAACCAGCTCTCGCAGCTGTTGACCGACCAGGACGTCGTCATCAACGCCGAGTCGCCGAGCAGCCGCTCGCTGCTCGAGACGATCCTGTTCTCGTTCGGGCCGACGATCCTGCTGGTAGCGCTGTTCGTCTTCCTGATGCGCCGCGCCGCGGGTGGCGGCAGGGGCGGCGGCGGTGTGCTTGGCCAGTTCGGCCGCTCGCAGGCGAAGCGGGTCGAGTCCGAGTCCCAGACCGTGACGTTCGAGGACGTCGCCGGGATCGACGAGGCCGAGGAGCAGCTCGTCGAGGTGGTCGACTTCCTGCGCAACCCCGACAAGTACCTCAGGCTCGGGGCGCGCATCCCGCGCGGGGTGCTGCTCGCGGGCCCCCCTGGCACGGGCAAGACCCTGCTCGCCCGCGCCGTGGCCGGTGAGGCCCACGTGCCCTTCTTCTCCGCCTCGGCATCGGAGTTCATCGAGGCGATCGTGGGGGTGGGCGCGTCGCGCGTGCGCGATCTCTTCAAGCAGGCCGAGGAGGCGGCGCCGGCGATCATCTTCATCGACGAGCTCGACGCGATCGGCCGCGCCCGCGGCGGCAGTGGCGGCGTCATGGGTGGCCACGACGAGCGCGAGCAGACGCTGAACCAGATCCTCACCGAGATGGACGGCTTCGACCCGGCTGCCGGCGTGATCGTGCTGGGCGCGACCAACCGGCCTGACGTGCTCGACCCGGCGCTGCTGCGCCCCGGGCGCTTCGACCGCCGCGTCTTCGTCCAGCCGCCGGACAGCGCCGGACGCGAGCAGATCCTGCGCGTGCACACGCGTTCGGTGCCGCTCGCCGACGACGTGGACCTGGCGCAGATCGCGCAGACGACTCCGGGCATGGTCGGCGCCGACCTCGCCAACCTGGTGAACGAGGGCGCCCTGCTCGCCGCGAAGCGCGGTCACGACCAGGTGCAACGCGCCGATTTCACCGACGCGCTCGAGAAGATCGTGCTGGGCGCCGCGCGCAAGATCCTCCTGAGCCACGACGACCGCCGCCGGATCGCCTACCACGAGGGCGGCCACGCGATCGTCGGGATGCTCACGCCGGGCGCCGACCCGGTGCGCAAGGTCTCGATCATCCCGCGCGGCCAGGCGCTGGGCGTCACGCTCTCGACCCCCGACGACGATCGCTTCAACTACTCCGAGGACGAGCTGCGCGCGAAGATCCGTGTGTCGTGCGGCGGCCGCGTGGCCGAGGAGATCGTCTACGACGAGCCCACGACCGGGGCGGAGTCCGACATCCAGCAGGTCACCGGGATCGCGCGCGGCATGGTGGAACGCTGGGGCATGAGCGAGAAGGTCGGGTTCCTCGCCATGGCGCCGCGTGAGGGTCAGGGCTTCCTCCTACCCGGCGCCGAGCCGGTCTCCGAGGCGACCAAGGAGCTGATCGACGCCGAACTGCGGCGGATCGTCGACGACGAGCTGGACCACGTCCGCCACCTGCTCACGGACAACCGCGAGCGCCTGGACGCGCTGGCGGAGGCCCTGCTCGAGCGCGAGACGCTCGACGAGCTCGACGCCTACGCGGCGGCAGGAATTCCGCGCGAGCGCGAGCCCGCGTCCGCCTGATGCTGGAGCTGATCGATCGCGCCCTCGCCGAGGATGTGGGCGAGGGGGACCTGACCACGGCGGCGGTCGTGGAGCCGGGAGCGCGGGCCCGGGCTCGGATCGAGCAGAAGGGGCCGGGCGTGCCGGCGGGGGTGCGGGTGGCCGAGAAGGTGTTCGAGCGGGTGGACCCCGAGCTGCGCTGGCACGCGCACGCCGACGAGGGGGAGTGGCGCGAGGGCGGACTGCTGGCCGAACTGGCCGGCAGCGCGGGCTCGATCCTCGCGGCCGAGCGGGTGGCGCTCAACTTCCTCGGGAGGCTGTCCGGCATCGCGACGCTGACGGCGCGCTACGTGGACGCCGTGGCGGGCACAGGCGTGCGCATCCTGGACACGCGCAAGACCACGCCGGGGCTGCGGGCACTCGAGAAGGAGGCCGTGCGCACGGGCGGCGGCGTCAGCCACCGCAACGGGCTGTTCGATGCGATCCTCGTCAAGGAGAACCACGCGGCGCTCGCAGGCGGCGTGGCGGTGGCCGCGCGGCTGGCGCTGGAGGCGGCGTCGCCGGGAGTTGTGGTGGAGGTGGAGTGCGCGACGCTCGAGGACGTGGTGGGCGCGCTCGACGCAGGGGCGCCGCGGCTGCTGCTGGACAACATGACGCCCGAGGAACTCGGCGGCGCGGTGAAGCTGGCCGCCGGACGCGCCGAGCTGGAGGCGTCCGGAGGGATCACGCTGGAGACGGTCCGGGCCGTGGCCGAGACGGGCGTGGACTACATCAGCGTGGGAGCCCTGACGCACTCCGCGCCGGCGCTGGACGTCAGCCTGCTGATCGAACCGCTCGAGTGACGCCGGCTGGGGGCTCGCGCCCCCAGGCCCCCAGTGGAGATTGGCTTCGCGCTGGGGGCCCCGGCGGCTGGGCCTCGGCGCCCGGGCGCCGGCCCCGGGCGGGGCTCTCGGCGCTTCACTCCGCCGGCCGCGGGGGCCTCAGCACGGCGAACTGGTCGGTCACCTCGAGATCGCGCGACGCGAAGCGGTAGATCGCCGCGGGGCGGCCGCCCTCGCGCCCGGGGGCGCGGCGCTCGCCGGTGGCTTCCAGCAGGCCGCGCCGCTCGAGCACCCGGCGCAGGTTCGTGGGGTCGACCGGGTAGCCGAGCGCGGCCGTGTAGATGGCGCTCAGCTCGGAGATCGAGAAGGCGGTGGGCGCGAGGGCGAAGCCGATGTTCGTGTAGGACAGCTTGGCGCGCAGCCGCTCACGGCCGGCCAGCACGATCGCCCCGTGGTCGAAGGCCAGACCAGGCAGCTCATCGATGGCGTGCCAAGCGGTGTCCTCGGGGAGGGCGGGGTCGAGCCCGAGCGGCACGAGCCCGAGGTAGGCAGTGGCCAGCTGCCACTCGTCAGGGTGGCGGCCAGGGTCACTGAGCGTCTCGAGCTGCTCGAGCAAGGAGAGCTCGGCCACGTCGACCTTGCGGGCGAGATGGGCGCGTATAGAGCGCTCGAGCGTGTCGCCGGGTCCGAGGTAGCCGCCCGGCAGCGACCAGGCCCCGCTGAACGGCGGCCGCGCGCGCTGCCAGAGCAGAACGCTCAGATCCGCGTCGCGCACCTGCAGCACCACGGCGAGGGTGACGTGAGTAGGGGAGGGCCGCGCCGCGCCCGGTTCCGGCTGGGTTTTCGACTGGGAGTCGGAGACCGTGATATCCTTCGGGCGCATCGGTTTTCGATCATAGGTCAAAAACCGGGTTGCGCGTCGTCAGAGTGCAAGCGAGGACGCAAGCGAGGACCGCATGAAGCCGATCGAGCTGCCCACCCTGTCGCCGGCCGCCGCGCCGGCCCTCGATCCCGAGCAGATCGGCCGCGTTCAGGACGAGGTGCGCGCCCTGGCCGAGGAGCGCAACGCCGTGATCCTCGCCCACAACTACCAGGTGCCCGAGGTGCAGGACGTGGCCCACTTCGTGGGGGACTCGCTCGGCCTCTCGCGCAAGGCGGCGGCCACCGACGCCGACGTGATCGCCTTCTGCGGCGTGCACTTCATGGCGGAGACCGCCTCGATCCTGAGCCCTGGCAAGACCGTGCTGCTCCCCGACCTCGACGCCGGCTGCTCGCTGGCGGACTCGATCACGGCCGACCAGCTGCGCGCGTGGAAGGCCAAGCACCCTGGCGCGATCGTCGTCATGTACGTCAACACCACCGCCGAGGTGAAGGCCGAGACCGACTACTGCTGCACCTCTTCAAACGCCGTCCAGGTCGTGGAGCACATCCGGCGCGAGCACGGCGACGGCGTGGAGATCCTGTTCGGCCCCGACATGTGGCTGGGCGCCTACGTCGAGCGCGTGACCGGCAGGCGCATGCACGTGTGGGACGGCGAGTGTCACGTGCACGCCGGGATCCGTCCCGCCGACATCTCTGCGGTTCGCGGCGCCCACCCCGACGCCGAGTTCATGATCCACCCCGAGTGCGGCTGCACCACGCAGGTGATGGAGTACGTGGCCGCGGGGGACGTCGACCCCGAGCGCACCCACATGCTCTCCACCGGCGGGATGCTCGACTTCGCGCGCAGCTCCGAAGCCGACACCTTCATCGTAGCGACCGAGACGGGCATGCTCCATCCGCTCGCCAAGGAGAACCCGGGCAAGTCCTTCATCCCGGCCAACCGCGCGGCCGCGTGCCGGTATATGAAGATGATCACGCTGCCGAAGCTCCACGCCGCGCTGCGCGACCTCAAGCCGCAGGTGCGCGTGGAACCCGAGCTCGCCGAGCGAGCCCGGGTTCCGATCGAGCGGATGGTGGCGATCACCCCCTAGGGGGGCGCGGCCGGTGCTAGGCGGCGGCCGCCGCTACGCCGCCGGCGACTCCAGGAAGCCGGTGACCGAGCGCAGCCGGCCGTCTTCGGACAGGGTGCCGAAGTCCACTCCCGCGGCCACCGGGGCGGACCCGTCCTGCCCGAACAGCCGCCACGCGAAGCGGACCCGGTCGTTGTGGGCGTCGGGGCCGAACGAGAGCTCGAAGCGGTGCTCCGGGAACTGCTGCTGTGCGCCCGCGATCATCGCGGCGATCTCGTCGTGCCCGGTGCCCGCCATGAGCGGATCCAGGTAGGTGCCGTCATCGCTCCAGGTACGCGAGACGAGCTCGAGCCGGCGAGCGGCGTCGGGTTCGTTCCAGGCTTCGATGGAGCGGTGGATGACGTTGTTGAGATCGTTGGTCATGGGCCGCACGGTCTCAGCGCCGGGTTGGCGCGTCGATTACCTCAGGGGTAGGTGTCGGGCCCGCGGGCGGCGCTAAGGTCGGCCGCATGGCCAGCGCCGGAGCAACAGCGGGCGTCGGGCCGCTCTCGCGCGACTGGCGCAGGCGGCGCCGGCTCAGCCAGCTCGACCTGGCCCTCGGGGCCGGCGTGTCCGCCCGTCACCTGAGCTTTGTGGAAACGGGCCGCTCGCGGCCCAGCGCCGACATGTGCTCCTCGCCGATCAGCTCGAGGTGCCGCTGCGCAACCGCAACCAGCTGCTGCTCGCCGCGGGCCACGCACCCGTGTTCGAGCAGCACGCCCTGGAGGACCCCGAGATGGCCCCCGTGCGCCGGGCGATAGACCTCATCCTCGACGGCCACGACCCCTACCCGGCCGTGGTCATCGACCGTGCCTGGGAGATGCTCGGCGCCAACCGCGCCGTGGCGCTCCTGACGGCCGGGGTGGCGCCCGGGCTGCTCGAGCCGCCGGTCAACGTCCTGCGCCTGAGCCTGCACCCCGACGGGGAGGCCCCGCGGATCGCGAACCTCGGCGAGTGGCGCGGACACCTGCTCGAACGCCTGGAGCGCCAGATCGCGCTGACGGGTGACCCGGCGCTGGCCACGCTGCTGGACGAGGTCTCCGGCTATCCGGGCCCGGAGCGCGAGTCCGGCGTTGCCGCCGAGCCGGAGATCGCGGTGCCGCTGCGGCTGCAGACCGACGCCGGCGAGCTGTCCTTCATCAGCACCGTGGCCACGTTCGGCACGGCCGTGGAGGTGACCGCCAGCGAGCTCTCGATCGAGTCGTTCTTCCCGGCGGACGAGCAGACCGCCGAAACCGTGCGTGCCTACGTGGCGAGCGCTACGCCGTAGACGGCAGCCAAGCGGGGCGGCCCGAGCGGGTCGTGGAATCGAATCGAACGTTGTGCATCTATTTGGTGTCAAATGTTCGCTTCGCCGCGAGGGCGTAAGCGCGCCGCCCGCGCGCCGCCTGCCACCCTTCCTCGCCGATGTTCGTCCTGCCGGCCGCCCTCGCGGTATTGATCTTCGCCGTCCCGGCCCAGGCCGCCGACCCGATCGACCGCACTCAGCCGCCGGCGCCCGACGGCACTCCGATCTGCGCCAAGTGGGCGCACGACCGCTACACGGTCGAGCGCGGCGGTCGCAGCTGGCCGACCTGGCACCCGCCCCGCGACCCGCGCTATCACTGCGCGTTCGGCCACGAGCACGGCTCCAACCCGCGAGCGTTCCGGTTCTTCAAGCGGGCCGGTATGCCCGCCTTCGGCCCGATCGGCACCTACGTCCAAAGCGACGAGCCGCACGCCGGCTTCAAGGTCTTCGTCGCCAACGACGACCGCAAGGGGCTCGCCTGGATGATCGTGCTGCACCAGGGGTCGGGGTCCCCGCGCCGCGGCACCGTCCGGTTCCATTCGCTCGAGACCTGGCTGTTCACGCTCAAGGGGAGCCGGCTCGCCGCGCACACCCGGCGTATGGCGGACTTCGGGGAGGCGGTGCCGAACTGCCCAGACACGCGGCTCGCCCCCAGCATGCGGCTACTGCCGAACCCGGGCTGCAGGTCCGTCTACGAGGAGTGGGACACCGCGCTGGACGTCGGCGGCGTGCTGCGAGGCAAGCCAGGGTTCGCGATCGACAACGCGATCACGCAGTTCGACCCCGCCAGCCCCGATCGGGTCGTCTTCAACAAGAGCTTTGCCTGCGGCCCCAACGACCCCGCCGGCTGGGACTCCTACTGCAAGGGCGACAAGCGCACCGTCTTCCACCCCGGCTGGGTGGTGCGCAACCGCGGAGGCTCCCGCTTCCGCACCGACGCCTACGGCCGCCGCGCCCGTACCGGTTTCCTCCAGGTCGTCTCGCGACGGCTGCGGATCGATCAGTCCGACGAGTGCTGCGGGGCGGAGAACGCCTTCGTCATGGAGCGCCCGAGCGACGGCGGCATCTACCGACCCGGCCGCGGGCTCAACTCGAGCAACTTCGAGTTCCCCGGCTACTGCGTGCTCCGCGCGAACTAGCCGGGGCGCCGGCGAGAGCCACCGCCCGCGTGTAAAGCGAGCGCACGCGCTCGTCGCCCGTTCCGCTCATCACCTCGAGCGTGTTCGAGTGGCGCCGGCCGAAGTGCACGATCGCGATGAAGGCCGCCATGATCAGCGCGGTCGGCCACGCGCCCTCGAAGCCCTCGGCCACCCAGAAGACCGCGGTGGTCGCGGCGCCGATGGCGATCATGCCCATCACCTGCACGCTCCAGTTGTTGCTCATCGAGTCGTTCATCGCGCTTCTCCGTCGTCGGATCTGAAGATCTGCTCGACGCCCGCCTCGAAGTAGCGGGCGAGCGAGATCGCGAGGGGGAGGGAGGGGAGGTAGCGGCCGGTCTCGATCGCGTTGATCGTCTGACGTGAGACACCGAGTGCCTTGCCGAGGTCTCCCTGCGACAGCCCTCGCGCCGCCCGCCGCTCGCGAACGTCGTTTTGCATTGCATGTCAAGTTAGCTTGACACTACTCGTATGTCAAGTCACCTTGACAGCGGCTAGGCTGCCCGCCCATGCAGCTGCTCTATCCCCAGTGCCGCCCGACCTCCCCGCAAGAGCTCGCTTCGGGGCTGCGCCTCGGCGACAAGGCGCCGCCCGGCCGGCCCTACCTCGTGCTCAACATGGTCTCCTCGCTCGACGGCAAGGCGACAATCGACTGGCGCACCAAGGGGCTCTCGACCGATCTGGACCGCGAGCTCTTCCACCGGCTGCGCACCCAGGCGGACGCCGTCATGGTCGGCGCCGGGACCGTGCGGGCCGAGCGCTACGGCCGCATGACCAAGTCCGACGAGCTGCGCGCCGCCCGCGAGCAGGACGGCCTCGCGCCCGACCCGCTCGCGGTGGTCGTGACCGCCCGGCTGGACCTTCAGACGGACCTGCCGCTGCTGAACGAGCCCGAGCAGAGGGTGGTGATCGCCACCGGATCGGACGCGACCCTGCCGGACATCGGTGACCAGGTCGTCTACGAGCGCACCGGTGGCGACCTGCCTCTGTTGATGGCCCGCCTGCGCGAGGAGCGCGGCATCCGCTCGGTCGTCTGCGAGGGCGGGCCCACGCTCAACTCCTACCTGCTCTCCGCGGGGCTGGTGGACGAGCTCTGGCTCACCCTCAACCCCAAGCTGGCCGGCGGCGCGGCGGCTCTCACGATCGTGGCGGGCCGCGCGCTGGTCGAGCCCGCGGACCTCGAGCTCGTGTCGATCGCGGAGGGCGGCGGGGACCTCTTCACCCGCTGGCGTGTAAAGCCCTCGTAGCTGAGAAAAGCCCTGCAATTGCCGCTCCGAATCGGGGCGCCTGCTATCAATGGTCCGCCTGATGGCTTCCGCTCCCACGCAAGCGCAGACGGATCGTGCGCGCCCGCGCGCAACCCGCCCCGACATCCCTGTCGTGGAGTTCCGGGATGTGACAAAGGTCTACGACGGAGGCTCCGTCGGCCTCGAGCGCGCCACCTTGAAGATCGGCCGCGGCGAGTTCGTCTTCCTGGTCGGCCCCACCGGCTGCGGCAAGTCGACCTGCATCCGCCTGCTGATGAAGGAGCTCGAGCCGAGCAAGGGCGAGATCGACATCGCCGGCAAGACGCTCGGCCGGATCCCGCGCTCGCGGGTGCCCTACCTGCGCCGCAACATCGGCACGGTCTTCCAGGACTACAAGCTGCTGCCCAACCGCACCGTCTACGACAACGTCGCCTACTCGCTCCAGGTGATCGGCGAGACGCGCCAGGAGATCCGCCGCAAGGTGCCGGACATCCTGCGCATGGTCGGGCTCTCCACGAAGCTGCACAGCCTCCCGGACGAGCTGTCCGGCGGCGAGCAGCAGCGTGTCTCGATCGCTCGCGCGTTCGTCAACCATCCACCGCTGCTGCTGGCCGACGAGCCGACCGGCAACCTCGACCCCGAGACGTCGATCGGGATCATGCAGCTGATCTATCGCATCAACCGCACCGGCACGACCGTGATCGTGGCCACCCACGACAAGGAGATGGTCGACAAGATGCGCCGCCGCGTGGTGGAGCTGCGTGAGGGCCGCATCGTGCGCGACGAGCAGTCCGGCCTCTACCGGCCAGACGAGTCGACGACCGAGTTCGCGATCCGCCTGCGCGGCGAGCTCGGCGTGGGCGTCGAAGGCCACCCGAACTGATGCGCTTCAGCTTCTTCCTCAGAGAGGCCCTGCGCGGCCTGCGCCGGAGCTCGGCGCCCGCCCTCGCCGCGCTGCTCACCGTGGTGATCACCGCGCTGGTGCTCGGCGTCTTCATCCCGATCGTGCAGGCCACCACCGGCACCGCCAACGAGGTGCGCAACCGCGTCGTGGTCGACGTCTACCTCACGGACACGGCCACCGAGGCCGACCGCACAGAGGTGCAGCGCTCGCTCGAGGGAACGCCCGGCGTGAAGTCGGTCGACTACATCTCCAAGGACGAGGCCCTCAGGGAGCTCGGCCACAAGGTCAACGACGCCCAGGACAAGATCGAGCTGCTTGGGACCAACCCGCTGCCGAGCCTGTTCCGCGTGACCCCCGAGGATCCCGACGAGCTGAAGGCGATCGTCGCCCAGATCGCACCCGGCGGGAATCCGCGCCTCGAGGCCATCGACGAGGTCCAGAACCGCGAGAGCGACACCGGCAAGATCCTCTCCGCCACCGGCCTCGTGAAGGGGCTCGGCGCCGTCATGGCGGGGCTGCTCGTGCTCGCGTCGATCGCGCTGGTGGCGAACACCATCCGCCTGTCGGTGTTCGCCCGGCGCCGCGAGATCGAGGTGATGAAGCTGGTCGGCGCCACCAATTGGTTCATCCGCTGGCCGTTCGTGATCGAGGGCGTGATCGTGGGCTTCATGGGCGGCGTGCTGTCGGTACTGCTGCTCGCCCTCGCCAAGACGACCGTGGTCGACCCGCTGTCGGACCGCTTCGAGCTGCTCGCCGCGCCCGACACGATCGACTTCCCGGTGCTGATCGTGCTGCTGCTGTTCGCGTGCGTCGCGGTCTCGGCGATCGGCAGCGGCATCACGCTGCGCCGCTTCCTGCGGGTTTAGCCGCCCGTTAGATCGGCGTAAGTACCCTCACTACCCGTGAGGAACGCCTCCGTCGTCATCGCCTGCGCGCTGCTCGCGCTGGTCGCGGGCATCTACCTGGGCGGCCACCCGAGCACGCTGCCCGGGCCGGTGCGCGACGCCTTCGTGGAGGAGGACCGAGCGCTGCGCTCGGAGGTCGTGGAGACGATCCAGGACAACTTCTACAAGCCGGTGGACCAGTCCAACCTCGACGACGCCTCGCTGAAGGGCATCGTCGACTCGCTCGAGGACCCGTACTCCCACTACCTCACTCCCAACGAGGCGAAGGCGTTCCAGGAGTCCGTGTCCGGCGAGTTCGAGGGCGTGGGCATGAGCGTCGAGAAGGACAACCGCGGACTGCGCGTGCTGAACGTGTTCGACGGCTCGCCCGCGAAGGCCGCCGGGATCCGCAAGCAGGACCTGATCCTGTCCGTCAACGGCCGCTCCATCGCCAGGCTCAGCAGCGACCTCGCCACCGGGCGCATCAAGGGCCCGGCCGGCACGAAGGTCGAGCTCGAGGTCTTCACTCCCGGCGGCTCCGACACCCGCACCGTGAGCGTGAAGCGCGAGCGCATCGAGGTGCCGGTCGCCACCGGCCGCGTGGTCGAGCGCGAGGGCCACAAGATCGGCGTGGTTGGGCTGCTCGGCTTCAGCTCGGGCGCGCACGGGGTGCTGCGCCGCCAGGTTGACAAGATGCTCGGCGAGGGCGCACAGGCGCTGGTGCTGGACTTGCGCGGGAACGGCGGCGGACTGCTGTCCGAGGCCGTGCTCGTGTCGAGCACCTTCGTCGAGGACGGCAAGATCGTGTCGGTGCGCGGCCGCTCGCGGCCCGAGCGCGTCGAGGACGCCGAGGGCGACGCCATCGACGAGGACATCCCCGTGGTGGTGCTCGTGGACGGCGGCAGCGCGAGCGCCTCGGAGATCGTGACCGGAGCGCTGCGCGACCGCGGCCGCGCCACGGTGGTGGGCACGAACACGTTCGGCAAGGGGCTGGTGCAGGAGGTCGAGCCGCTCTCGAACGGCGGCTACCTCGATCTCACGGTGGCCAACTACTACCTGCCCGGAGGGAAGACGATCTCCAGCCGGGGGCTGAAGCCGCAGGTCAAGGCGGTCGACAAGCCGCGGACCAAGCGCGACGAGGCGCTGCCGGTGGCGCTCGACGTCCTGCTCGACAAGCTGTGAGCGCGGCCGTTCGCGGCCGCCCGGTCCGGCGCCTCGACCAACCGCTCGTAGCCGTGCTCGAGAAGCGTGGCCGCTTCCTGGTCGCGGAGCCGCTCTTCGGGCCCGGTCCGCGCACCGCGGTCGAGCGCGGCGGAGCGGGGGAGGGCGACCTGGTGCTGGTC
>JACCSF010000331.1 GCA_013813135.1 Thermoleophilaceae bacterium
GGGCGGACCATTCGACGCTGCGCAGCCTCGAGCGGCGCGGGCTCGTGCTCCTGGACCAGGCTGCCGAGGCGCCGCGCCGGCCGCGCATCGACGGCGTGGGGGCGCGCGCAGGGGCGGTGGCTCCGACCCAGGCGCAGCGGGCGGCACTGGAGGCCATCCTCGCGCGCCTGCCCGGGCCGCCTTCGGCGGAGTCGCTGCTCCTGCACGGCGTGACCGGTAGCGGCAAGACCGAGGTCTACCTGCGTGCCGTCGCCGCGGCGCTGGAGTCGGGCCGCTCGGCGATCGTGCTGGTGCCCGAGATCGCGCTCACGCCCCAGACAGCGGGCCGTTTCGTCGAACGTTTCGGCGACGCCGTGGCGATCATGCATTCCCAGCTCTCGCAGCGCGAGCGCTACGACGAGTGGTGGCGGATGCGGCGCGGCGCGGCGCGCGTGTGCGTGGGCCCGCGCTCGGCGGTGTTCGCGCCGTTCGACGACCTCGGGCTGATCGTCGTCGACGAGGAGCACGACTCCTCCTACAAGCAGGAGGGCGACCCTCGCTACGACGCCCGCGTGGTCGCCGAGCGGCGGGCGTCGCTGGAGGGAGCGCTGCTGCTTGCCGGGAGCGCGACGCCGCGGCCGGAGACCCTGGTTCGCTACGAGCGGCTCGAGCTGCGCGAGCGCGTGGACGGCCGCAGCCTGCCGCCGGTGGAGGTCGTTGGGATGGCGGGCGTGTCCGGACCGCTGCACGAGCGCACGCGCCGCGAGCTGGACGGAGTGTCGCGCCGGGGCGAGAAGGCGATCGTGCTGCTCAACCGGCGCGGATGGTCGAACTTCCTCTCCTGCCGGCTGTGCGGCCGCGTCTGGGAGTGCCCCGACTGCGACGTGACGCTCGTGCTGCACCAGGCCGCGTCGGAGCTCGCGTGCCATCACTGCGGGCACCGGGGGCGGGTGCCGTCGGAGTGCCCGGACTGCGGGTCGGTGGCTGTGGCGCGCCACGGCGCCGGCACCGAGCAGCTCGAGCGCGAGCTGGAGGACGTGGTCAGGCCGCTGCCCGTGTTCCGGCTCGACTCGGACGTGGCCGCCAGCTCCGGCATCACCGGGGTGCTGCGGGCGTTCGAGGCGGCCGAGGCGGGCGTGCTGGTCGGCACGCAGATGGTGGCCAAGGGGCATGACTTCCCGGACGTGACGCTGGGGGTGGTGCTCGACGCCGACGCGACGTTGCGCTTCCCCGACTTCCGCGCCGAGGAGCGCACGTTCTCGCTGGTCGCCCAGCTCGCCGGACGCAGCGGTCGCGGCGAGCGCGGGGGGCGCGTGATAGTGCAGGCGCTCGAGCCCGACGCGCGCGCGCTGCGCCACGCGGCCATGCACGACGCGAGCGGCTTCCTCGCGGACGAGCTGCCGCGTCGCGAGGCGTTCGGCTACCCGCCCTACGGTCACCTGATCCGGGTGGTCTGCTCGGCCACGCAGTCGGGGCCCGAGCAGGAGGCGGCGATCGCCCTGCGGGGGCTGATCGAGGCCGCCGGCGTGCCGGTGCTGGGTCCGGCGCCGCTGTTTCGCCGCCAGGCACGGCACCGCGCCCAACTCGTGGTGCGGTCACGCGAGCGCGAGCCCGCGATCGCC
Organism: Thermoleophilaceae bacterium; assembly: GCA_013813135.1. Taxonomy (GTDB): domain Bacteria; phylum Actinomycetota; class Thermoleophilia; order Solirubrobacterales; family Thermoleophilaceae; genus JACVRW01. The sequence continues at coordinate 1,602 of JACCSF010000331.1, forward strand.
GCCGTGAGGGCGGCCGTGGAGGCGGTGGCGGGCGACCGCGCGCACGCCGCGGCGGCGTTTGCGGTGGACGTGGATCCGCAGTAGACGCACGCCCCTGCGCCTTCCCCAAGCGGCTCACGGGAAGCTAGACTCGCCGGCATGGCGCAGGACAGGGACACGGACACCAAAGAGCCCGAGGCCGTGGCGACCGAGGTCGATGTCGCCGAGCCGGAGGAGGCGCCCCCGCTCGACCCGGAAGTCGAAGCACGCCGGGTCGCGGCGATGTCGTTCATCCGCCGTCTGGGCGACCCGGTGCTGAAGTCCCGCGCCACGCCCGTCGACCACTTCGACGACTCGCTGCGCCGTCAGGTGAGCCGGATGGCCGGGATCATGAACGACGCCATTGGCGTCGGCCTCGCCGCGCCGCAGCTGGGGATCTCGCAGCGGCTGCTCGTGTATCGAGTCGGCCCCGATGCGGCCCTGACGGTGCTCGCCAACCCCGAGCTCGAATGGACCAGCGGCGACGTGGAGCTGGGCGAGGAAGGCTGCCTGTCGATCCCGGGAGTCACCGTCGACGTCGACCGCCCCATCCACGTGCGCGTGCGCGGTCTCGACGAGGAGGGCGAGCAGCGCCTGGTGGAGGCCTCAGGCCTCGAGGCGCGCGTGATCCAGCACGAGATGGACCACCTGGACGGCGTGCTGATCCTGGACCGCACCAGCCGCGAAGAGCGCAAGCGCGCCCTGCGCGACCTACGCGAAGCCGAGCGCTCCGACCGAGCCGCCTGAGAGGGCGGTGCGCGCCTCCGACGCCGATCGCGAGGCCACGGTCGATGCGCTCAAGCGCCACTCCGCCGCTGGGCGAATCGACTCCGACGAGCTGGCGGAGCGCAGCGGGCGCGCATACGCGGCCGCCACCGTCGCCGAGCTCGCCGAACTTTCAGCGGACCTGCCCGCCAGCCCGCGGGCCGCGCCCGCGACGTACAGGTCGCGGGGCCGGCCCGGCCTGGCTCCCTTCAGCGTGATGCTCGACGTGGACCGCCCACGCGACGAGGTGATCGGGGCCTTGCTGAGGCGCCTCGTGCCCGCGCTGCAGGACTACGGTTACGAGCTGACGGAGCAGACCGAGACTCGGTTGCAGCTGAAGCTCGAGGAGCGCGCGATGTCGAACATCGTGCTCGGGTTCTTGCTGTTCCCCGTCGGTGGCTTCCTGTTGTGGCTCGACAAGCGCCGCTCGCAGGTGTCGGTCGCGCTCGAGGAGCCGGCGCCGGGCCACACCCGGCTCACCGCCTACGGCAACGCCTCGCTGGCGGTGCGGCGCCGCTTCGAGCGCCTGGTCCTATAGCCCGCTCGTACCCTCATCCGCCGCCTCGGCGACCGTTGCTGTAGTCGCGCGCGGCGCCGATCGACCACTTGCGCGACCGCTTCTCCCGACGCCTCGACGAAGACCGCCCTGGGCTGCGGCTAGCGCTCGAGCTTGAGCAGCTCGTCGTACGCCGGCAGCGTCAGGAACTCGACGAACTCGTCCCCGCTGAGGGCCACGCGCTCGAACAGCGAGCGCGACAGGTCCGGCCGGCCCTGCTCGTGGAACCACTCGTCGTCGCCGATCTCGCCGCGGATCTTCTCCAGCTCCTCGCCGGCGAGCCAGCGCACGAGGTCCGGCGTGATCGGCCGGCCGTCGTCCAGCACCTCGCCGTGGTGGATCCACTGCCAGACCTGGGCGCGGGAGATCTCGGCGGTCGCGGCGTCCTCCATCAGCCCGTAGATCGCCGCCGCGCCGTTGCCGCGCAGCCAGGACGAGAGGTACTGGATGCCGACGTTGACATTCAGGCGCAGCCCCTCCTCGGTGATCTCGCCCGGCGTCTGCGCCACCGACAGCAGCTCGGAAGCCCCCACCGACACGTCGTCGCGGCGCCGGTCGACCTGGTTGGGGCGGTCACCGAGCACTTCGTCGAAGGCGTCCGTCGCGACCGGGACGGAGTCGGGGTGGGCGACCCAGGTGCCGTCGAAGCCGGCTCCGGCCTCCCGCTCCTTGTCGGCCCGCACGGCCTCGAACGCCTTCCTGTTCGCCTCCTCGTCGGTGCGCGACGGGATCACCGCCGACATCCCGCCCATCGCGTGCGCCCCGCGGGCGTGACAGGTCTTCACGAGCAGCTCCGAGTAGGCGTGCATGAACGGCACGGTCATCTTCACCTCGGAGCGGTCGGGCAACACGAAATCGGGCCGCGTGCGGAAGCGCTTGATGATCGAGAAGATGTAGTCCCAGCGCCCGGCGTTCAGTCCCGCGGCGTGGTCGCGCAGCTCGTAGAGGATCGCGTCCATCTCGAAAGCGGCAGGGACGGTCTCGATCAGCACGGTCGCCTTGATCGTTCCGCGGTCGAGTCCGAGCGCGTGTTCTGCGATCAGGAAGGCGTCGCGCCAGAGCGCCGCCTCGCGGTGCGACTCGAGCTTGGGGATGTAGAAGTAGGGCCCGAGGCCGCGCTCGAGCAGCACCTCGGCGTTGCGGTGCACGTAGAGGCCGAAGTCCATGAACGCGCCCGCCACGTGGTCGCCGTTCACCTGCAGGTGGCGCTCGGGCAGGTGCAGGCCGCGCGGACGCACGAGCAGCACGGCGTGCTCCTGCTCGAGCCGGTAGCTCTTGCCGTTCTCCTGATGCTCCATCGAGCCGCGGGCGGCGTCGGCGAGGTTCACCTGGCCGCCCATCATGTTGGCCCAGTAGGGCGAGTTCGAGTCCTCGAAGTCCGCCATGAAGCCGCGTGCGCCGGAGTTCAGGGCGTTGATGACCATCTTGCGCGACGTCGGCCCGGTGATCTCCACGCGCCGGTCCGCCAATGCCGCGGGCACGGGCGCGACGGTGAAGTCCTCCGGCGCGCCCAGGAACTCGAGCGTCCCGCCCGCGTCGAGCTCGGCCTGGCGCTGCTCGCGGGCGCGCACCAGCTCGCGCCGCCGGCCGTCGAGCTGCTCGTGCAGCCGGCCCACGAGGGCCAGCCCGTCGTCCGTGAGCACCTCGTCCCAACGCTCCTCGACGTTTGCCCTGATCTCGATCATCACGCCCTCGTCAGCTTCTTGTAGGTGATCCGGTGCGGCCGATCGGCCTCAGCGCCCAACCTTCCCCGGCGATGCTCTTCGTACGCCTCGAAGTTGCCTTCGAACCAGGCGACCTGCGAGTCGCCCTCGAACGCGAGCACGTGGGTGGCGACGCGATCGAGGAACCAGCGGTCGTGCGAGATGATCACCGCGCAGCCGGCGAACGCGAGCAGGGCCTCCTCGAGCGCGCGCAGGGTGTCGACGTCGAGGTCGTTGGTCGGCTCGTCGAGCAGCAGCAGGTTGCCGCCGCGACGCAGGAGCTTGGCGAGGTGGACGCGGTTGCGCTCGCCGCCCGACAGCACCCCGACCTTGCGCTGCTGGTCCGGGCCGCGGAAGTTGAAGCCCGCCACGTAGGCGCGCGAGTTCATCTCGCGTTCTCCGACCTTGATGTTGTCGTAGCCGCCGGAGATCTCCTCCCAAACGGTCTTCTCGGGGTCGAGCGCGTCGCGGCTCTGGTCGACGCAAGCCGGCTCGACGGATTCGCCCAGGCGCAGCGAGCCGGCGTCGGCCTCCTCGTCGCCGACGATCATGCGAAACAGCGTCGTCTTGCCCGCGCCGTTCGGCCCGATCACCCCGACGATGCCGGCGGGGGGCAGCGTGAAGGAGAGGTCCTCGATCAGCAGGCGGTCGCCGTAGCCCTTGCGCACTTCGTCCGCCTCCACGACCACGTCACCCAGCCGCGGGCCGGCCGGGATGTGGATCTGCACCTGATCGAGCTTGACCGCCGACTCCTCGGCCAGCAGCGCCTCGTAGCGGTTGAGCCGGGCGCGCGCCTTGGTCCGCCGGCCCTGTGGCGACGAGCGCACCCACTCCAGCTCGCGCGCGATCGTGCGCTGCCGCGCCGACTCCTGGCGCTCCTCCTGCAGAAGCCGGGCCTGCTTCTGCTCGAGCCAGGACGAGTAGTTGCCCTTGAACGGGATTCCGCGGCCGCGGTCGAGCTCCAGGATCCACCCGGCCACGTTGTCGAGGAAGTAGCGGTCGTGGGTGACCGCGACCACGGTGCCCTGGTAGTCCTCCAGGTGCTTCTCGAGCCACGCGACCGACTCCGCGTCGAGATGGTTGGTGGGCTCGTCGAGCAGCAGCAGGTCGGGCGCGGTGAGCAGCAGGCGGCAGAGGGCGACGCGGCGGCGCTCGCCGCCCGAGAGGGTGGTCACGTCGGCGTCGCCGGGCGGGAGGCGCAGCGCGTCCATGGCGATCTCCAGCGTGGTGTCGAGCTGCCACGCGTCGGCGGCCTCGATGCGGTCCTGCAGGCGGGCGAACTCGTCCGCGTTCTCCTCCGAGTAGGTCGCCGCCAGCTCGTTGAAGCGGTCCATCATGTCGCGCAGCTCGCGCACGCCGTCCTCGACGTTGCCGCGCACGTCCTTGTCGGGGTCGAGCCGTGGCTCCTGCTCGAGCAGGCCGACGGTCGCACCCGGGGCCAGCTGCGCCTCGCCGCGGTACTCGATGTCCTGCCCGGCCATGATGCGCAGCAGGGTCGACTTGCCCGCGCCGTTGGCGCCGAGCACGCCGATCTTGGCTCCCGGCAGGAACGACAGCGAGATGTCCTCGAGCACCCGCTTGTCGGGCGGGTGGATGCGGGACAGCTTGTACATCGTGAAGACGTACTGAGTCGACATGAACGGTCGAGGATAGAGTCCGGCCGTGGGCCGGGATGTCTCCGGGGCGGTCTTCTCGCGTGAGGACCGGCAGCGCTACCGACAAAAGGTGCGGGCGTGTCTCGACGTCTTCGCCCGCATGTTGAGCGAAGCGCGCTTCGATCCGGAGCGGCGCTCGGTGGGCCTCGAGATCGAGCTCAACCTGACCGACGAGCAGGGCGACCCCGCGATGCTGAACGCGGAGGCGCTCGAGGCGATCGCCGATCCGGACTTCCAGACCGAGCTGGGCCGCTTCAACCTCGAGATCAACGTGCCGCCGCGGCTACTCGACGAATCCGCGTTCGGCGAGCTCGAACAAGGGGTGCGCCGCAGCCTCAACCACGCCGAGGAGAGGGCCCGGACCGTGGGCGCCCACATGATGCTGATCGGGATCCTGCCAACGGTCAGCGAGCAGCACCTGACTCGCGACAGCTTCAGCGACAACCCGCGTTACGAGCTGCTCAACGAGCAGATCTTCGCTGCACGCGGGGAGGACCTCGAGATCTCGATCAACGGAGTGCAGCGTCTGTCGACGTTCGCCGACACGATCGCGCCCGAGGCCGCCTGCACCAGCGTGCAGCTGCACCAGCAGGTCGAGCCCGAGGCGTTCGCGAGCTTCTGGAACGCGGCCCAGGCGATCGCCGGGGCGCAGGTGGCGGTGGCGGCCAACTCGCCGTTCTTCTTCGGCAAGGAGCTGTGGAACGAGACTCGCATAGCCCTGTTCGAGCAGGCGACCGACACGCGCCCGGAGGAGCTGAAAGCCCAGGGAGTGCGCCCGCGCGTGTGGTTCGGCGAGCGCTGGATCACCTCGATCTTCGACCTGTTCGAGGAGAACGTGCGCTATTTCCCGGCCCTGCTGCCGGTGTGCGAGGACGAGGACCCGGCCGAGATGCTGGAGCGCGGCGACACACCCAGCCTCGCGGAGCTGCGTCTGCACAACGGGACGGTCTACCGCTGGAACCGCCCGATCTACGACGTCGTGGGAGACCGGCCGCACCTGCGCGTGGAGAACCGGCTGCTGCCGTCGGGCCCGAGCGTGATCGACATCTGCGCCAACGCGGCCTTCTACTACGGCCTGGTGCGGACGCTGGTGGCGGAAGAGCGGCCGCTCTGGACGCGCATGTCGTTCTCGGCCGCGGAGGAGAACTTCCACGCCGGAGCACGCGACGGCATCGAGGCCCGGCTCTACTGGCCCGGGATCGGGGAGGTGCCGGTGAGCGAGCTGGTGCTGCGCCGCCTGCTGCCGGCTGCCCACGAGGGGCTCGAGCAGGCCGGCATCGCGGCGTCCGACCGCGAGCGGCTGCTCGGGGTGATCGAGCGCCGCTGCGTGACGATGCAGAACGGCGCGGCCTGGCAGTCGGCTGCCTTCCACCGGCTCTACGAGGGCGAGGGGCCGGACCGCCTCGAGGCGCTGCGCCGGATGACGGTCCTCTATCGCGAGCACATGCACGCGAACCAGCCGGTGCATGCCTGGCCGTTGCCGTAGCTACCGGGCCGGCACGCCCGCGCGCTCGAAATGTGCGCGCATGCCCTCGGCGAGCGCCAGCGCGCCCGTGAGCGGGCGCACCATCACGATGAACTCGTCGATCTGCCCATCCGCGTTCTCGTGCAGGAAGTCGCACCCTGCGGACGGCCTCGGGGCCGCGGTAGGGCTTGTGGACGATCGGGCTGCGAAAGACGACGTCGCGCGCCAGCATGGCCGCTGGCGCTTGAACACCCCTACGCGATCGAGCGCGCCAGCAGCTCCATCGGGTGGAGCACCGGCAGCGCCTTGCCGAGGCGCTCGGTGTGCGCCGTTATCTGCAGGGCACACCCGGGGTTCGCCGCCGTCACCGCCTCGGCGCCGGTGTCGAGCAGGTTGCGCGCCTTGCGCTCGCCCAGCTCGGCGGCCGGCTCGGGCTTGACCAGGTTGTAGATCCCCGCCGAGCCGCAGCAGAGCTCCCACTCGCGCGGCTCGACGAGCTCGAGCTCGGGGATCGACCGCAGCAGCTCGCGCGGCTGGTCGCGCACCTTCTGGGCGTGGGCGAGGTGGCAGGCGTCGTGGTAGGCGACCTTCATCGGCACAGGCCGCCGCTCGGCGCGGGGGCCTGCCTCCGCGAGGAACTCGTTGGCGTCGCGCACCTTGTCCGCGAAGCGCTGGGCTCGCCCCGCCCAGTCCGGCTCGTCGCGCAGCACGTGCCCGTAGTCCTTCATCGCCGAGCCGCAGCCGGCCGCGTTCACGATCACGGTCTCGAAGCCCTCGAGCGCCTTGATCGTCGCCTTCGCCAGACCGCGCGCCTGCGGGTCGGCGCCGGCGTGCATCGGCAGGGCTCCACAGCAGCGCGGAAGGCGCGGCACGTGCACGTCGAAGCCCTCGGCAGCGAGCACGCGCGCCGTGTCGCGGTTGACGTGGCCGAAGAAGACGCGCTGAACGCAGCCCTGGAGCAGGGCCACCTCGCCGCGCTTCACGCCGCGTGCCTCGAAGTGCGCCGGCATGCGCGCGAGCGAGCGCCTGACCGACGCCTGCGGGGTCATCGACACGATGGCGGCCAGCCTGGGGGCCAGCCGCTTCACGGCCGGCCGCCGCGCGAGCCGGGGCAGCCCGAGCC
>JACCSF010000370.1 GCA_013813135.1 Thermoleophilaceae bacterium
GCTCCGCTCCGTGGCCCTCGGCCACCTCCGCCAGCCGCGCCTCGGTGCGCTCGAGCAGCCGCGCCAGCTCCGGCCCGCCGGCCGCGAGCACCGCACCCAGTTGAGCCTGGGCGGTGTTCACGACGCCGTCCCCTGCGCACCCGGCCGAGCGGGGTGCTTCGGGCCTTGCGTCCCGGCGTGGATGGCGATGATGCCGCCCGCAGTCAACACCCAGCGGACGTCGACCAGTCCCGTCGCCGCGAGCCGCTCCGCCAGCTCGCGCGGGCCGGGGAAGCGGCGCACGCTGGACGGCAGGTAGGTGTAGGCATCCGAGTCGCCGGCCAGCCGGCCGAGGGCGGGCACGGCGTGGTCGAACCAGAAGCGGAAGAACCAGGACAGCGGCGGCTTCTGCGGCGTGGTGATCTCGAGGATCACCACCCGGCCGCCCGGCCTTGTGACCCGCGCGAGCTCGCTCAGGCCGCGATCGAGGTCGGCGAAGTTGCGCGCGCCGAATCCCACCGTCACGGCGTCGAAGGACGCGTCCGGGTAGGCGAGCTCGAGCGCGTTGCCCTGCACGAACTCGATCGCCGGCGCCTTCGCCCGGGCCAGCTCCAGCATCCGCTCGGAGAAGTCCAGGCCGACCACGTCCGCGCCGCGCGCGCGCAGCTCGATCGCCAGGTCGCCCGTGCCCGTGGCCACGTCGACCGCCCGCGAGCCGGGCCCGACATGGGCAAGGTCCGCGGCCCGCCGGCGCCAGCGGTGGTGCATGCCCGCGGTCATGACCGAGTTCATGCGGTCGTAGACGCGCGCGATGCGGTCGAACATCGCGCGCACCTGCGTCTCGGGCAGGGTGCCGGAGGCGGCGGCGGCGTCGCTCATGCCGGAGGCGGGACGGGCCCGCCGGCCACTACTGCTCGCCCTTGAGCGACGCTACGTACTCGACGAGCTTGTCGAACTGCTCGGGCTTGTCGTCCTGCAGACTTCGGAACGACGGCATCGGCGAGGTCGGGTTGATCAGCGTGCGCGCGATCGCGTCCTTGCCGAGCCTGTTGCCGATCTCGGTCAGGTTCGGTCCGAGCGTGTTGCCGTTCTCACCGATCTTGTGGCAGCCCAGGCAGCCGGACGACGCGGTGATCTCCTTGCCCTCCTCGTACTGGGGCGCTGTGGCCAGGTCGATCTCGGTTGGAGCGCCCGCGACCGCGCCCAGGATCGTCAGGTAGGCCATGGCGGCGATGGTGGCGACACCGGCCACCGTCGCGATCGGGCGCCGGAGCGGGTGCCGCTCCGGGTTGCGGTCGAAGAACGGGAGCACCAGGAGCAGGACCAGGCAGAGCGTGGGGATGCCGATGGTCGCGAGGAACACCAGCTCCGGGGGCTTGATCACCCGCAGGAGCTCGAAGAGGAAGAAGAAGTACCACTCGGGGCGCGGCGTGTATGTGGTCGTCGTCGGGTCGGCCTTGGGGCCCAGCTCGGCGCCGAACAGGATCGCCATCAGGACGATCACGCCGATCGTGATCGCGGCCATCATGCTGTCCTTGGCGACCGCGTAGGGGAAGAACGGCTTCCCCTGGCCCTTCAGGATCGAGTACTCGCGCAGGTACTGCTCGCGCTCCCGGGCGTTCACTAGACCTCCTCGGTCAAGAGGTCCTTCTTCTCGGCCTTCAACCACGGCGGCGCGGTGGTGCCGAGCTTGGCGACCAGGTAGAGATGTGCGCCGATCAGTGCCGCGATCAGGCCCGGGATGGCAAGCATGTGGAGCGCGTAGAAGCGACTGATCGTGGTGGGTCCGAACTCGGCGCCGGCGCGCAGGAAGTCGGCGAGGTAGGGCCCGACGATCGGGCCGGACGCGTTGATGTTCACGGCCACCACGGTCGCCCAGAACGAGCGCTGGTCGAAGGGCAGCAGGTAGCCGGTGAGGCCCATGGCGAGCGTGAGCACGAGCAGGATCACGCCGATCACCCAGTTCAGCTCGCGCGGATACTTGTAGGCGCCGAAGAAGAACGTTCGGCCCATGTGCAGGAAGATCAGGATGATCATCACCGACGATCCCCACTTGTGCATCCCGCGCACGAACTCGCCGAGGAAGACTTCGTTGGTGATGTGCGAGGCCGACTCGTAGGCGCGCGTGGGGTCGGGGTCGTAGTACATCGCCAGGAAGACGCCCGTGATCGCCTGCGAGAGGAAGGCGAACATGGTCGCGGAGCCGAGCGTGTAGAACCAGTTCGTGCCCTTGGGGACCTTGCGGTAGAGGAAGCCGCGCAGGAAGGGCGTGGCGCCGGTGCGCTCGTCGAGCCAGCCGACGGCGGTGGCCGCGCCCTCGACCGCGTGGTCCTTGAGCGCGGGCGCGGGGGCCGGCGCGCCGTTGCGGCCGTTCGCGCCGTTGCGGTCGCCCCCGGGCCGCTTGGGCGAGGGGCGCAGGGCCTTCGGGAGCGGGGGCGTGGGCAGCTTCACGTGGTCGGCCGCCCGGGATACAGGTACTGCCACAGCCCGTCGAGGTGGTTGGACGGGTCGCGCGGGTGCGGGAAGCGCTTCAGCTCGGAGTTGAGGGAGAAGCGCTTGCCCACCTCCACCCGACCGGAGCTGACGCGGGTGTAGAAGCGATCGAGCGGCCGCACCGGCGGGCCGCCCTCGACCTGTCCCGCGAAGCCGTACACGCCGCCGTGGCACGGACAGACGAACTTCTGCGAAGCCTGGATGTAGCGCACCGGGCAGCCGAGGTGGGCGCAGCGCGTCGAGATCGCCACGTAGGGCGGGTTCGGCCCCTGTCCCTTTACGCGCTTGTCCTTCTGCGGGTTGTCCTTGCGCACGTAGATGGTGGTCTTACCGGCGTCGCCGACCTGGGGCACGAGGCTGATCACCTTCGGGACGTAGGTCTCGTCGTTGAAGTTGTTCTCGGGCCCCACGTCCTGCCACCGTTCCGGCTCGCTTTCCTCGAGCAGCGGCCCGAGCGCGAACCCGAGCGCGGGGAGCGCAGTCGCGGCCACGGCCATCCCGCCCGCAAGCTGGGCGCCGCCTTCCATCAGGCGACGGCGGGTGACGGTCTCGCCCTCGAACGCCCCGGCGATGCCGCGACCCTCGGTATAGCGGGACTTCTTGTCGAACTTGGGGGGATCAGCCACGGGGGAAAGAGTGATTCTGAGGCGTAGTGAAGGCTAGTGCCAACATGGTGCCGAGCGGCACGATCGGCACCCTGCCACCACGGCGGCAGGAGCCTATCGCGCGCCGGGCTCCAGGGCGCCCGCGGAAGCGTCCCAAAGCGCCTCCGCGGCTTGCCCGCGGCCTTCGGCGTGCGCCTGCGCGGAGCGCGCGATCAGATCGGACAGCTCTGCCACCGCGGGCAGGTCGCCGCTTTCCGCCAGCCGCGCCAGGCCCAGCGCGTAGAGGGCGTCGCCCGCCAGCAGGCGCAGGTCGGGATCCATGCCCGCGAACAGGCGCGAATCGGCGTAGTGCAGGAGGTACCCCTCGTAGACTGCCTCCAGCACGAACAGCCGCTCGCCGAGCGCCGGTTCGAAGCGTTGCGGGCCGGGCTCCGCCACGGCGTACGGCGCGAGCGAGGGGCCGGCCCCCGCGGAGATCTCGCGCAGCACCGTCACGCCAGAGCGAAGGCCTCGCGGGCCGCTTCGAGTGTGCGTTCCACGTGGACATCGGTGTGCGCCAGCGAGGGGAACCAAGCCTCGAACTGCGAGGGCGGCAGATACACGCCGCGGTCCAGCATCGCCCGGCAGAAGGCCGCATAGCGCTCCGTGTCGCAGCTCTTGGCGTCGTCGTAGTCACGTACGGGGTCCTCACGGAAGAAGACGGTGAGCAGCCCCGTGGTGTGACAGACCTGCACCGGGACGCCCACCTCGGCGGCGGCGTCGCGCAGCCCCGTCGCCAGCGCCGCGGCGATCTGCTCGAGCCGCTCGTAGGCGGCGGCGTCGAGCAGCCGCAGCGTCGCGAGGCCGGCGGCTGTTGCCAGCGGATTGCCGGACAGCGTGCCGGCCTGGTACACGTCGCCGGCGGGGGCGATCCGCTCCATCAGCTCGCGCGGGCCGGCATAAGCGGCCGCCGGGAGCCCACCGCCGATCACCTTGCCGAGGATCGTGAGGTCGGGCGTCACGCCCTCGCGCTCCTGGGCGCCCCCGGGCGCGACCCGGAAGCCGGAGATGACCTCGTCGAAGACAAGCAGCGCGCCGGTCTCGTCCGCCCGCCGGCGCAGCGCCGCGAGGAAGCCCTCGGGCGGCAGGACCAATCCCATGTTGGCCGGGTAGGGCTCGCAGACGATCGCGGCGAGCTCGCCGTCGGGCACGGCGCCCCACGGAACCACGACCGTGTCGGCCGCCTGGGCGGCCGTGACCCCCGGCGACGACGGGATTCCCTGCGTCGCCAGACCCGACCCCGCATCCGCCAGCAGCCCGTCGACGTGACCGTGATAGGCGCCGGCGAACTTGGCGATCCGGTCCCGCCCGGTCGCCGCGCGTGCGAGCCGCAGCGCGCTCATCGACGCCTCCGTGCCCGACGAGACGAGGCGCATCATCTCGGCGCTCGGAACGCGCCGCACCGTTTCGGCCGCCAGGTCCACCTCGGCCTCCGTCGGGGCGCCGAAGCTGGTGCCTGCACCAGCCGCTGCGGTCACGGCAGCCACCACATCGGGGTGGGCGTGGCCGGCGATCAGCGGCCCCCAGGACATCACCCAGTCGACGTAGCGGTTGCCGTCGACATCGATCAGGTCCGCCCCCTCGCCGCGGGCGACGAAGAGCGGATCGCGGCCGATTGCGCGCATCGCACGCACCGGCGAGTTCACGCCGCCGGGGAGCAGGTCGACCGCGCGTGCGTACGCGACTGCCGACCGGTCCGTTACGCGTACTGCGCTTCCCACTCCTGGTGGGCGCCGGTGAAGTAGAGCATGCGGATCTTCTTGAACTCGGTCGACGAGTAGAGCGTCCGGCGCCCGTCGATGCCCGTGTCCGTGGCAATCGAGTCGAGGATGGCGTCGCATTCGTCCTTCGAGCGGCCGTGCGCCATCGTGAAGACCGAGTAGGGCCAGTCCGGATAGGTGGGGCGCTGGTAGCAGTGCGAGATGCCGCGGAAGGACGCCATCCGCGGCGCGAGCTCGAGGATGCGGTCCTCGGGTACCTGCCACACCCCCATGCCGTTGGCCGAGAACCCGGCGCGGCGATGGAAGAGGATCGCCGCCACCCGGCGCAGCGCGCGGCGCGCCCGCATCGAGTCGAGGTGGGCCAGCAGCTCCGGCACGGACATTCCAAGTTCGGACGCGGGTGAGGCGAAGGGCGTCGAAGCGGGCTCCATCGGGCCCTGCGTCGCCCTGATGACGGCAATGTCGAGCTCCGACAGCTCGATCGCCTCGGGCTCGCGGTACTCGACCGCCTCGGCCACGGCGGCGAGCGTTTCGGTGCCCTTCTCCATCTCCAGGTCCATGCGGATCTTGAACAGCCGCAGCGTCGGCAGCTGGCGCACGGACTCGGCGCCGGTCAGCTCGGCCAGCACATCGAGCGTGCCCTGAACTCCCAGCCGCGAGCCGGGCTCGGTGGCGATCGTGAACCACAGGTTGAAGTCGTGGTCGCGCAGGTAGTTGTGCGACACGCCTGGGTGCGAGTTGATGATCTTGGCCGCGCGCCAGGGGTGCTCGGGATCGACCCTCGCGGCCACCAGCATCGAGTTGTAGCCGAGCACGCGCGTGTCGAAGATCGGGGTGACCTCGCGGATGATGCGCTCGTCGAGCAGCCGCCGCGTGCGGCGCAGCACCTCGTCCTCGGACAGCTCTGCCAGCCGGGCGATCTCCTCGTAGGGCCGCTCGGCGAGCGGGAAGCTGCCCTGCAGCAGGTTGAGCAGCCGCTTGTCGGTCTCGTCGAGCGGGACCGCCGCACCGTCGTTGCGGCTGCGCGTCTTCGCTACCGCAGCCACCGGGCGGCGTCCTTCGCGTGGTAGGTGATCACAATGTCCGCACCGGCGCGGTGGATGCCCGTCAGCGTCTCGAGCACGGTGGAGCGCTCGTCGATCCAGCCACGCTCGGCGGCCGCCTTGACCATCGCGTACTCGCCGCCGACGTTGTAAGCCGCCACCGGCACGCGCGTGGCCTCCTTGACGCGCCGGATCACGTCGAGGTAGGGCAGCGCGGGCTTGACCATGACCACGTCAGCGCCCTCGCTCACGTCCAGCAGCGCCTCGCGCACCGCCTCCTCGGCGTTGCCGGGGTCCATCTGGTAGCCGCGCCTGTCGCCGAACGCCGGCGTCGAGTCGGCCGCCTCGCGGAACGGGCCGTAGTACGCCGAGGCGAACTTGGCCGAGTAGGCCACGATCGGCAGGTCCTTGAAGCCCTCGGAATCCAGTTGCGCGCGCAGCGCGCCCACACGGCCGTCCATCATGTCGCTGGGGGCGACCAGGTCCGCGCCAGCGCGCGCGTGCGAGCCGGCCGTGCGGGCGAGCAGCTCGAGCGAGGCGTCGTTGTCCACGCTGCCGTCGTCGAGCACCACGCCGCAGTGGCCGTGGCTCGTGTAGGCGCACAGGCACACATCGGTCATGACGACCAGCTCCGGGTGCGCCTCCTTGAGCGCCCGCACGGCGAGCTGCACGACACCCTCGTCGTCGTAGGCGCCCGAGCCCTGCTCGTCCTTCTCGGCGGGCAGGCCGAACAGCAGCACGGCCGGGATCCCGAGCGCATGCGCCTCGCCGGCGTCCACCACCGCCTGGGAGATCGACAGGCGCGCCACGCCGGGCATCGACTCGATCGCGGTCCTGCCCTCGCCCAGCTGCACGAACATCGGGTGAACCAGGCGCGCCGGGCTCAGGTCGGTCTCGCGCACCATGTCCCGCAGCACGCCCGTTTTGCGCAGCCGGCGCATGCGTGTGGCGGGGAAGGACATGGTTTGCAGTCTAGGGGTCTGGCGGTTGCCCGCTACGTTGTGAACGGCAGCAATAAGGGGGTGGGTCCCCGGCCGCTCGCTGAAATCCGCCCGCCCTGAGGGTGGGCCGCATTCGGGCGGGCTATCCGCCAGAACCGGTCCCACCGCGGGCTCCGCATTGGACGTGGGCCGGGTTGGAAAGCGCTATCCACCCCAAGGCACCACACACCGGCGGAGCGGGTCGGGTGGGCCAGATTGTGGGGCTCGCGCTCGCGCCCCCTTTATCGCTGCAGTTAAGCGCAGCGCCGCCCCCCGCAGCAGCGCTACGCCGCGAAGCGCCGCAGCGCCAGCCTGCTCAGCGCGCCGAAAACGAGCACCAGCGCGGCCAGGTGCAGCATTGCGCCGCCCAGCCCGCCAGCGTCGTTGAGCGCCGCGTCGAGGGCGTCCAGGGTCGGCTTGAACGGGAACACGGCCGATACGGCTCGGATCACGTCGTAGAGCGCCGGCGCCACCGCGCCGGACGGCACGAGCGCGAGGAACGCCAGCGGCAGCGACAGCATGAACGCCAGCAGCGACGCCGCTCGCACCTCGCGCGTGAGCGTGCCGATTGCCAGCCCGAGCGCCGCGAACGCGAGCGCGCCGCCCGCCAGTGCCACGACCCAGAGCGCGAAGCGGCTCCACTCCAGGTCCACGAACAGCCCCAGCCCGATCAGCATCAGCAGGCAGACGGCCGTCGAGCAGACGGCGGCGAGCCCCGCCTTCTCGGCGAGCAGGCCCGTGTGAGAGACCAGCCCGCGCACGAGGCGCGGGAAGGCGTTCTCCTCCTTCTCGCTCGCGAGCATGCCCGCGGCCAGCTGCAGCGTGATGAACATCAGCGACACGCTCGCCGCCAGCGCGACGGCGAAATCGTCGAGCGATGTCCGGCCGCCGTCCAGCGACCGCGCCGACACCTTGATCGGCTCCCCTACGACGTTCAGCACCTCGTCCGAGAACGACAGGTTGTCGCGCGCGAGCTCGGTGAAGTCGATCACCTCGCCGAGCTGCTCGCGCTTCTCGGAGCCGGCCGGCAGGGTCGCGCGGGTATCGGTGAGGATGCTCTCCGCGCGCTTGAGGCCGAGCACGTTGAAGTCCTGGCCGAGGAAGTGGTAGACGCCTCCGTCGCCGATCAGGTTGAGCAGATCGAGCGCCTCCTGGGCGATGCGCGTCGTCAGGGCAGCGTTGGCCGCCTTCACCTGCGCCTCGATCGTGTTCTCGACGTAGGCCTGCTTGGCCGGGTCCTCGGTGTTGTAGAAGACCTGCAACTTCCCGGACTCGAGCGTCGACTGGAGGTTGGAGGCCAGGTCCTCGGGGATGACGATGCCGGCCAGCACCTCCCCGTCGCGCACCTTCTCGATCACCGCGGCGCGGCTGTCGACCGGCACCACGTCGATGTCCCGGAACAGCGCGCCCTCCTCGTCCGCGAGGTTGAGGTTGTGTCCGCCCAGCTCGATCGTGCTGGCCGACACCGAGAGCCCGCTGTAGAAGGCCACCTTCGGCTTGTCGGGGCCGCGCGAGAGCGCGAAGCCGATCAGCACCGCGATCACGATCGGGTAGATCACGAGCAGCGCCACCATCAGCGGGGAGCGGCGCAGGATGCGCAGGTCTTTGAGCAGGAGCCAGCGCACCTAGTGGCCCCGCTGCCGCAGGTATTCCACGAAGGCCTGCTCGAAGTCGAGCCCGGTCGTACCGGTGGCCTGCTCGAGCTCACGCGGCGAGCCGTCGAAGACCCGCTCGCCGTCGGCGAGCACGATCAGCTGGTCGGCGTAGCGATCGGCCTCCGGGATGTGGTGAGTTGCGTATACGACGGTCGTGCCCTCGCCGGCGAGGCGCAGGATGAACTCCCACAGGCGCTCGCGCTGGCGCGGGTCCAGGCCGGTGCTCGGCTCGTCGAGCAGCAGCACCTCGGGTCGGGCCAGCAGCCCGATCGCGATGTTCACACGCTGGCGGTTGCCTCCCGACAGCGTGCCCACCTGGTCGCCGGAGCGGTTGCGCAGGTCGGTCAGCTCGAGCATCCGCTCGACGGTCGCCTTCGGATCCGGCGTGCGCTCGAGCCGCGCGAACAGCATCAGATTCTCCTCCACCGTGAGCTTGCCGTAGAGGGAGGCCTGCTGGGGAACCCAGCCGATCCGCTCCGGCTCGACCGAGATCATGCCCTCGTCTGGGCGCTGGATGCCGGCGAGGATCGACAGCAGCGTCGTCTTGCCGGCACCGTTGGGCCCGATCACGGCCACCAGCTCCCCCCGCCCGGCGGACAGGGAGACGCCGCGCAGAGCCAGTCGCTCGCCGTAGCGTTTGACCAGGTCGCGCGCGGCGAGAGTGGTGGTCAGCGTCTCCATCCCGCGCAGGTTGGCAGAATCGCTCGCCGTGAAGCTCCTCTTCGTAGGCGACGTGGTCGGCGGCATCGGCCGCCGCACGCTCGCGACCGTGCTGCCCCTGTTGCGGGAGGAGCACCGCCCGGACTTCGTTGTGGTGAACGGCGAGAACGCGGCCGGTGGGGTCGGCATCACTCGCAAGACCGCGCAGGAGCTGTTCGATCTCGGCGTCGACGCGATCACGCTCGGCAACCACGCCTACCGCCACCGCGAGGTCTACGAGTACCTCGACTCCGAGCCGCGCATCGTGCGGCCGGCCAACTACCCGAAGGGCAGCCCGGGGCGCGGACACACGGTGGTCGAGGCGAACGGGCTGCGGCTGGGCGTGATCAACCTGTCCGGACAGGTCTTCCTCGACGCGGTCCGGTCGCCGTTCGCGGAAGCGGACGCGCTGGTGGCCGAGCTGCGCGGCGCGGCGGACGTGGTGCTGGTGGACATGCACGGCGAGGTGACCAGCGAGAAGGTCGCGCTCGGCTGGCACCTGGACGGCCGGGTGCTGGCCTGCGTCGGGACGCACACCCACGTGCCCACCGCCGACGCCCGCGTGCTGCCTGGTGGAACGGCCTACATCACCGACGTCGGGATGACGGGCCCCCGCGGCGGCGTGATCGGCGTCAAGAAGGAGCTTGCGATCGAGCGCTTCCTGACGCTCACGCAGGTGCGCTTCGAGACGTCGAATGAGGATCCATGGCTGAACGCGGTGCTGGTGGAGGGCGACTCGGATGGGCGCGCCCAGTCGATTCGCCAGCTGCTCGTGCCGGCGGAGCTGTAGCGCGGTAGGCGCCGAACACCGCCACCAGCACGAACGGTACGAACCAGACCACGTAGAGGTAGAACCAATGGTTGACGGGCAGTTGCAGCGCGATCAGCATAGCGGCGCCCAGCGCGGCAACCTGGCGGTCGTCCGGGCGCCGCGGCACGAACGCCACCGCCAGCGCCAACGCCACCGCGCCCGCCTTGACGAGGGCCTGGAGCCGGCCAAGCTCGGCCTGGCCCCACACGCTGAACGGCGAACCGCGGCCGGCCTGGTAGCCGAGCGTGCGGTCGTAGAGCTCACGCAAACCGCCGTCCGGGATGAACGGCAGGACCGTCACGGCCAGCGAGACGACGAGCGCAAGCGCGAAGACGAGCGGGCGCCGCCTGGCGAACAGGGGCGCGAGCGCCAGTGGTGCGAACTTCGCAGCCGCACCGAGTCCGACGGCCACGCCGGTCGCCGTCGGCGAGCGGCGTGCGAAAGCGAGCAGGGCGCAGGCGCAGGCCAGGGCGACCAGCGTGTCGTTGGAGTTGGTCTCGAGCACGAACGCGGTGTACGGGTAGGCCGTCCAGGCGTAGGCGAGCGCGACGCCGAGCGCGGTCCCCTCCCTGCCCGGGCGCAGCGCTCGGCCGAGCAGCATCAGAACGCCGATCGTCAGCAGGTCGAAGGCGATCGCAGCTCCGTGCGCCGCGGGCAGGTCGTCCCAGCGCCCGCTCCAGCGCATGGCCTGCTCGAAGGGGACGTAGAGCAGGTAGTTGACGGGGCCGTAGGTGTCCCCCTTCCCCACGTCTTCGGAGAAGCCGTCGCCGTAGAGCTGATCGCCGTCCACGACCCGGTCCGCGCCGATCACTCCGGCGTAGCCCACGTCGATCACGTTGGAGTCGACCACGTTGAGCGCGACTCGAAACCCGACGAGGAACACCAAGGCCGCCGCGAGCGCCGCCAGGGGCACGTACGGCACGAGCCGGCCGGGCCGCTCCCGCGGGCGCAGACCGGCCAGCAGCATGCGAACGAGCAGATAGAGCAGGACGGGGTAGACCAGCGGCACGGACACGCCGATCTCGCCGCGGTTGAAGAACACGTGCGAGGCGCCGAACGCAAGCAGCACGAGCAGGTCGAGGTGGAGCAGCCGCAGCGGCCGGCGGAAATCAAAGAACGGCAGCAGGAACAACGCGCAGAGCGGGATCCAGATGTAGGGCGCGTTCAGCTTGCGCCCGAACGCGCCGGGGTAGCCGCGAGCCATCCGCCAGGCCACCTGGTCACCGCTCCACTGCTCGAGGATCGCCCCGGACCCATCGTCCACCTGCACCTGCACGCGCTCCTTGCCGTCGCGGAAGAAGCTGACCTGCCAGCGCCCGATGCCGCGCGTGTAGGCGGTTGGGGCGAGCGGACCGTCGCGACGGGCCTCGCGCACCTTCCGGGCCCGCTCGGCAATGCGCTCGACCTGTTGCGCGCTGCGATCGAAGAAGCGCGGCGGGACGGTCTGCGAGGGCGGAAGCTTCGGATCCTGGGCCGCGGCCGCGGCCGGGGCCAGCAGCAGGACCGCGACGAGGGCGACGACCGCGCGCCGTGCGCAAGCGCCCGGCTTGGCCTGGTGCGCAGCGTCCGCCTTCAGTCGCGCGAGACCTCGATGGCGAAGCTCCACATCTTGTTGCCCAGGAAGTTGAGTGGGGTCGCCGCGGCGATCGCAACCGCCTGAGCGGGCAGCTCGGCCATTCCCACGGCGCTCACGAGCAGCTCGAGCACCGCGAGGGCGAACAGGAACGCCACCACGCTGACCGTGAGGAAACGGGGCGCCTGAAAGAGGGCGCTGCCTCCTCGGGCCCTGAACGTCCAGTGCCGGTTCCACCAGAAGTTGTTCGCCACTCCGACGACGAACGCCGCCGTGGCGGCGATCAGGTGGTGAAAGCCGAGCACCTTGAAGCAGAACGCGAACACGCACAGGTTGACGACATAGCCCGAGCCGCCGACGATGCAGAACTTCGCGAGCTGGCGCCAGTTCTTAGATTTGCGCAGGCCGGCGCGCACGCGCACGTGAATCGGGTGGGGCCCGCGGGTGACGACGAGGTCGAGCTCCTCGGTCATCGCGCCAACGCTACACCGAAGTGGTCGAGTACGAGCCTGGTTACATCGGTCAGCGCCCACTCCTGCTGGTCGGGCGCGTCCACGCCGCAGAGCAGCAGCACGCCCTCCGAGTCATCGCGGTGCAGCGAGCCGTGGCTGCCGCCCCCCACGTGGCCCGCCCCGCCCCAGTCCACGAACTCGTAGCCCAGCTCCGCCGACGCGAGCACGTCGCCCGAGTGCGGGCACTCGAGTGCGGACCAGAGCCGGTTCAGCACATCCGGGTAGGTGGCGCTGACAACCCGCCCACCGGAGACGTCGAGGTCCAGGGCGGCGTGCTCGCCCGCCACCCGCCACGCCCGGCCACGGCGGTCGCGCAGATCGCCGTCCGGCGCGAATCGCAGGTCGCCGCGACCGCTGTGCACGAGCGCCTCGCCGTTCGAGCGCGTGGCTACCACGTCCACGCCCTCCAGCTCGCGCAGCGTCGCCACCGCGCCGGCCACGAGCTCGTCGCGCCGGCTCTCGTCGAGCGAGTAGACCATCGCCGAGCGGGCTGCCGGCGACACGGCCAGCTCCGCCTCCGTCGGCGCGGGGTCCGACGGGCCCAGCACGCGCGCGTCCGCGAACGCGTCGGCCAGGTTGGCGCTCGCTTCGACGCTCGTCTGCGAATGGTCCGACATGACGATCACGGCGTGCTGTTCGAGGAAGGCCTCCACCCCCCCGGCCACGTGCACGATTCGCTCGAGCGCGCGGTCGGCGTCGCCGATCGAGCGCACCTGACCCTCGGGCCCGGCCTTGTGCGAGTAGGTGTCGTTGTCGGGCAGCGAGAAGAGCAGGAAGTCGAACAGATCGTGCTCGACCAGGTACGCGCCCACGCAGCCGGTGTGCTGGTCGCGCTGGCCGGGCATACCGAGCGCGGAGGTGCAGCCGGTGTTGCGGGAGTCGAACAGGTCCGCGTAGAAGAGCTCCCCCGCGCCGTAGACGGAGTGGCGGAACTGCGCCGCCTCCGCGATCCGGCGGTACACGCTGGCCCCCGACGGGTCGTGGCGCGTGCGGCCGCGGTAGATCAGCCAGGTGGTGCAGGCGGTCCGCAGGCCGGCGTCGTCGAGGTGCTCGAAGACCGTCTTGTGCGCACGTGTGAGGTGCGCCATGTTCATGTTGTAGACCGTGTCGTAGAGCGACCGCACCACCCCGAAGGCGCGCGTGGCCTGGAACGACGAGCCGTACTCCACGTAGCGTTCCTCGCCGCGGTGATACCAGTTCATCGAGGGGATGTGGTGCTCGCCCGGGCCGCAGCCGGTAGCGATCGCGGCGCTGGCGACGGGGGTGACCGAGGGAAAGGTCGACAGGCAGTCGCGGATGTACGTGCCGCGGTCGCGCAGGGCGGCCAGCGTCGGAGCGCGACCCTCCTCGATCGCCAGATCGAGCATGTCCGGCTTGAGCGAGTCGATGACCGCGAGGACGAGCTTCTTCGGCCGGCGTTCGGGCACTTGGACTAGATGATTGGTTCCGCGGCCGCGTTCATCTAGCGCAGTACCCGGAGACCGGCATACTTCTCGCCCTCGCGCCGACGGCCGGCGAGCAGCAGTACGAGGAAGGCGGCGATGGCGAGGATCGAAGCGGGCGGGACGAAGATCGCGATAGCGGCCAGCAGCAGCGCGACGCCGTCCGCGTAGGCGGTGAGCAACGCGGCCGCACCGCCCTCGAGGCGCGCCCGGGCCCGCTCCACCAGGCCGCCCACGGCCCGCCAGCCCAGTGCCGCGCAGACAGCCCCGCCGATCAGCCCGGGCCAGCTCTCACTGCCGCCGTCGGCGAGCGCCCCGGCGAACAGCAGGGCGCCGAGCACCACCCCTACCACCCCGCTGAACACCTCTACAGAGCGGCGGTTCGCCTCCGAACGTTCGGCGAGGTAGGCGATCACGCCGATGCCCAGGACCGCCAGCAGGAACCAGGTGGACTCGAGGAACCTCCAATCCGTGCCGTCGAAGTCGATCCCCGTGTCGCCGCGCGCCAGCGCGCCCGCGAGCAGCGGCGGCAGGTACGGGCGCACGCCCGTGGCGCCCGCCAGCCCCACCCCGGTGGTGCTGTCCAGGAAGACGCTCATCCGTGGCCGGTAGCCTACGCCTCGCGGCGTGAGCATCTCACGCGACCTCGAACGCTACGCAGGGCTCTTCGCCTCCCGCACCAAGGTCATGAAGTCGTCGGCCATGCGTGACCTGATGGCCGTGACCGCGCGGCCCGAGGTGATCTCGCTGGCCGGCGGCCTGCCGGACACGAGCACGTTCCCTCCGGACACGTTTGCCGCGGTCGCCCAGCGCGTCGCCGCGGAGTCGTGCGCACAGGCCCTGCAATACGGACCCACCGAGGGACTCGGCGAGACGAAGGACTGCATCGCCGAGGTGATGGCCGCGGAGGGCATGCCGCTGGACCGCGAGGACGCGATCGTGACGACCGGCGGGCAGCAGGTGATCGACCTGGTCACGAAGACGCTGATCGACCCGGGCAACGTGGTGATCGCCGAGGGCCCGACCTACCCGGGCGCCGTGCCGGTCTTCCTCGCCTACCAGGCCGAGGTCGTCCAGATCGAAATGGACACCGCCGGCATGCGGGTCGACCTGCTCGAGGAGGCGCTCGACCGCCTGGATCGGGAGGGCCGTCGGCCCAAGTTCATCTACACGGTGCCGACCTTCCAGAACCCGGCGGGCGTGAGCATGTCCCTGAGCCGGCGGCGGCGACTCGTGGAGATCGCCCATGAGCGGGAGCTGCTGGTGTTGGAGGACAATCCGTACGGGCTGCTGCGCTACGAGGGTGACGGGCTGCCGCCGCTCTACGCACTCGACGGTGGCGTATACGTCATGTACCTCGGCACGTTCTCGAAGATCCTCGCGCCCGGGATTCGCCTCGGCTGGGTGGCGGCGCCGCCGCCCGTGCTGGAGAAGATCGGGGTCGCCAAACAGGGCACAGACCTCTGCACCTCGACGCTGTCGCAGCTGATCGTGCAGGCCTACTTCGAGCGCGGCGACTGGCGCGAGTATGTCGACTCGCTCACCGACGTCTATCGCAAGCGGCGCGACACGATGCTCGACGCCTTGGCCGAGCACTTCCCGCGCCAGGCCGAGTGGACCCGCCCCAGCGGCGGGCTGTTCATCTGGGCCACGCTGCCGGATTTCATCGACACGACCGACTTGCTCGCCCGCGCACTGCGCGACAACGTGGCCTTCGTGCCGGGCGAGGCGGCGTTCCTGGACGGCCGCGGACGCAGCTCGATGCGGCTCAACTTCTCGGGCTCCGACGAGGAGTCGATCCGCGAGGGCATCCGCCGCATCGGCGAGGTCGTGACGGAGCAGGTGGAGCTGTACGGCACGTTGACCGGCGAGCGCCAGGCAGTGTCGTCGCCGGCGCAGGAGGCCGGCGAGGTGGTACAGCTGCCGACGCCGGCGCAACGCGCCCGGCGGGCGAAGGGCTAGTGAAGGCGGACGCTGCGCGCCCGCCCACGCCGGGCGTCCAACCACGGCGAGTCGCCGTGTTGAAGGGCGGTCGGTCACTGGAGCGGCAGGTGTCGCTGCGGTCCGGTGCGCGCGTTGAGGATGCGCTAACGCGACTGGGTCATGAGGTGGTGCCGATCGACGGGGGCGTCGACCTGGTCCGCCAGCTGCGCGAGGCGCGCCCCGACGTGGCCTTCATCGCGATGCATGGGCGCGACGGCGAGGACGGCACGGTGCAGGAACTGCTCGAGATCCTCGACATCCCGTACACCGGCTCGGGGGTGCTGGCCTGCGTACGGTCGATGGACAAGGTCCTGGCGAAGCACCTGATGATCGAAGCCGGTATCCCGACGCCGGAGTTCTTCGCGTTCAACGAGACGGCATTCCGCGAGCTTGGGGCCGCGGAGGCGCTCGGTGCGATCGAGGAGCGCCTCGACTTTCCGATAGTCGTCAAGCCGTCGAGTCAGGGTTCGGCGCTGGGGATCAAGTTCGCCAGCTCGGCGGCGGACGTGCCGGCCGCGCTGGTGGCGGCCTTTTCCTACGACTCGAAGGTGCTGCTCGAGCGCCACGTGGACGGGCGCGACCTGGCGGTGTCGATCCTCGCCGGCGACCCGCTGCCGGTGGTCGAGGCCGTGCCGCAAGGCGACGAGTTCTACGACTTCCAGGCCCGTTACGAGATCGGGCGAACCGCCTTCGTGTGCCCGGCCGAGCTACCGGACGGCGCGACCGAGCGGGCCCAGGAGCTGGCGCTCCAGACCTACCGGCTGCTGGGCTGCCACGCCTTCGGCCGGGTCGACCTGATGCTCGACGCGGCCGGCGAGCTGACGGTGCTCGAGGCCAACCCGATCCCCGGTCTCACGGAAACCAGCCTGCTGCCCCAGGCGGCCGAGGCGGCCGGAATCTCGTTCGACGGGCTAGTCGGGCGGATCCTCGACTTGGCGCTGCGTCGAGCGCCCGCGTAGCCGATCCCGCCACGGGGGGCCGGGGGCGCGAGCCCCCGGGATGTGCCACCCACCGGCCGACGCTCCACGGGGGGCCGGGGGCGCGAGCCCCCGGGATGTGCCACCCACCGGCCGACGCTCCACGGG
>JACCSF010000386.1 GCA_013813135.1 Thermoleophilaceae bacterium
AGATCGGCGACTCGTACGGCGGCGCTCAACCGTTCCGGGTCGGCTCGAAAGAGCGCATCCGCCACCGAGGCCCACACGGCCCCGGCGCCCACGGCAAGGTCGTCGGGGCTCGTCGCCGTGGCGCGCCCCAGCGCGATCGGCCGCGGGCGCCCGGTCGGACCGTCGGGGAGCCGCGACACCGTGGCCGTGCTGCGGTCGGTACCGGTCGCGAAGGTGGCCCCGAGCCCGGTCTCGACTTCGTTGGGCGCGGACAGCGGTACCTCGCGCAGGACCCGGTTCGTGGCCGCGCTTATCTCGACGGCGCCGGCGCCCGGGGGGCTGCCGGCAGAGTTGCGCGAGAAGAGCTCAGCGGCCAGCCAGAACGCCACCAGCCCCCCGACCGCCGTCGCGCCGAGCAGCACGACGCCTGCGGGCAGGCGAAGCCCTCGCCTCAGCCGCGCCCGACCTGGTAGTGGGCCAGCACCCTGGCCGGGGTCAAAGCCGTCGGATAGATCGCGACCTCGTCGATGTCCGCGGACGAGTAGGCGCTGGCCGTGCTCGCCCGCCCGATGTTGAGCGCGGTTGCGTTCGAGGTCAGGGTCGTGTTCGTGGCCGCGGCGGTCCGGTCGACGCCATCAACGTAGACGTGCACCTCGGCGCCGTTCTTGGTCGCCACAACGTGGTGCCACAGCTGGTCCGTGATCGCGGTCGTGGAGGAGGCGATGTTGGTGGCCCCGGTACCTCCGGGCACGAGGACCAGCTTGTTGTTCTGACCGAAACCGAGCGAGGCGACGCCCGCGCCCTTGTGGAGAAGCCGTTGGGTGGTGCCCTGGACAGAGCCCCGTTTGACCCAGAGCTCGTAGCTGAACACGTCACCCCTGTCGAGCGCGTTGTTATCGGGAACGCTCACGTAGTCGTCGGTCCCGTCGAAACGGGCCGCGAGATTGGAGTCGCCCGCCAGCGCGCCCGGCACCCCGCGGGTGACGCCGCCGAGATAGCTGCCGCCGGCCGCGTTTCCGGTCGTGTCCAGCGCAGCCCCGGTCGTCTCGGCGAGCCGCCAGTAGCCGACGGGGCCGTCCGCCAGCACGGCATCGCGGTACGCGTTCGGGACCGCGGTCACGGTGAAGTCTGTCGAGCTGGTCGCCGTGCCGCCGGCCGTGGTCACGCGGATCGGGCCTGTGGTCGCACCCGACGGCACCGTGGCCGTAATGCTCGTCGAAGAGGACACGTTGAGCTGGGTGGCCGCCACGTTGTTGAACGTCACGCCGCTGGCTCCCGTGAAGTTGGTGCCGCTGATCTCGACCACGGAGCCCACGCTTCCGCTCTCCGGCGAGAAGCCCGTCACGGTGGGCGCCGGCGGAGTCGGGGCGTTGTTCACCGTCACGAATGGCGCTACCGACGGCACGCCGTTCGAGTTGACGAGGAACAGCATGTACGGTCCCGGCGGCGCAGTGGTGCCGTTCGCGGGAGCGGTCACGCTCAGGTCATTGCCGCTCGTGGCGGTGAAGGACAGCTCGACCGAGCGCTGGTCCTGGTGCAGGGAGTGCGTGGTCGAGCTGGGCCGGATCAGCACCACTCGGTCGATCGAGGACGCCTCGGGCGTCGAGACGTTGAACTGGGCGCCGTACGCGACCGTCGAAGGCGCCGAGGAGATCGTCGGGCGCGCTCCCTGGAACAGGTACGGCGGCGAGTAGATCTCGGCCATCGTCTGCTGTGTGCCGTTGTCGTGCCCGGCGGACAACACGCGGCCGTCTGGCAGCAGCACGGCGGTCGAGTGGTAGACGCGCGGGCCCTGCTGGGTCGCCATCTGCGTCCAGGTCTCGGTCTGCGGGTCGAACAGCTCGGCCTGCTTGACCGGGTTGGTGTAGGTGCCGCCACCGCCGCCGCCTACCGCGAGCACCTTGCCGTCTGGGAGCAGCACGCCGTTGGCCCAGACCCGGCCGCTGTTCAGCGAGCCGACCGCCCGCCACGACGGGCTCGTTCCGGAGAAGTTGCCGATCTCGGCGGTCGCGCTGCCGCCACCCGAGCCGTTCGGGCCACCGAAGATCAGCAGCTTGTTGGAACCCGGCAGCAGGATTGACGAACCCGACTCGCCCCTGCCGGCGAAGTTGGTCAGCGCCGAGGCGGCCCAGGTGTTGGTGGACGTGTTGAAGAGCTGCGTGCGCGCCAGGTTGGTCCAGGCGATCTTCCCGTTCGCCAGCAGGTGGAGCTTCGGATAGTTGCCGTAGCCCTTGTTGGCCGTGGCGGGGAGCGCGGTGACGGTGTTCGAGGCGGGGTCGTACGAGTCGACGGTGGTGGCCTTCTGGCTGTTGTCGACGTCCTTGAAGCCGCCGAACACCAGCACGCGCCCGCTCGGCAGGGTCACGTTGGTGGGATACCAGCGCTCTTCGCCTAGCAGCGGCCCGGAGGTGAACGTGCCGCCGGCGGGGTCGTAGATGTCCGTGTTCTTGACCCCCAGGCCGAAGGCGCCGCGGTGCACGTGACCGCCGGTCAGGAGCAGGCGGCCGTCGGCCAGGAACGAGTGCCCCGCGCAGAAGATGTCGCGGTTCCAGCTGAGGCTGACGTTGGTCGAGGCGCCGGTGGCGGGATTCCACACGTACGCGTCGCTGCCAACCGCGCGGTAGGGGTATGAGAACAGCAGCACGCGCCCGTTCGGGAGCACCACGCTGTGGATGCCCTTCACCCCGATGTCGAACGGAGCCCCCCAGGAACCGATCACGGCCGGGTCGGTCGGGCTCTGTGCCGTCGCCGGGTCGGCGCCGGACGAGGGCAGCGCGAACGCGATCAGAGCGGCCGCGACGGCAATCGCCGCACCTACGCGGCTCACATCTGAAACCAGCGCCCTCGCCAGACTCACGACACGCCCTCTTCCCTAACGCTCGTCGGGGGTGCAGCCTATCTCAGGTAGACATAACCAGGCAAGCAGGTCTGAGGTAGCCAGGGGGCGCTGTCGCGCCGATAGAGTCTCGCGGCGATGCAGATCGGGCTCATCGGCGCCGGCAACATGGCCTCCGCGCTTGCTCGCGGGATAGGCGAGCCGGCGCTGGTGGCCGACGTCGACGCGGTCAGGGCGGAGGCGCTCGCCGGGGAGCTCGGCGGGGAGGCCGTCGGCTCGAATGCCGAGCTGGCGGAGCGCTCCGATGTCGTGGTGCTCTGCCACAAGCCGAAACAGCTGGCCGAGGTGGCGGAGCAGGTCGCGGGCCGGGCCAAGGCCGTCGTGTCGATTCTCGCCGCCACCGACACCGCTTCGCTGGAGGCGGCCTATCCGGCCGTGCCCGTCTATCGCTTCATCCCGAACATCCCCGCCGAGGTGCGCCAGGGCGTGCTCTGCTACGTCCCCGGACGGCTCGCGCAGGACGGGCCCGAGGACGAGATCCTCGAGCTGTTCGGCCGAGCCGGGGCGATCATCCCGCTCGCCAGCGAGCCGCTGATCGAGCCGGCCATGGCGCTGATGAGCTGCGGCCCGGCGTTCATGGCACTGGTTGCCGAGTCCTTCGCCGAGGCG
Source organism: Thermoleophilaceae bacterium (assembly GCA_013813135.1). Classification (GTDB taxonomy): domain Bacteria; phylum Actinomycetota; class Thermoleophilia; order Solirubrobacterales; family Thermoleophilaceae; genus JACVRW01. The sequence goes on from JACCSF010000386.1 coordinate 3,485, forward strand.
GGCGCGGCCCACGGGCTGGCGCCCGACGAGGCCCTGCGCATGACCGTCGAGACGATGGCCGGCACCGCCGCCTACCTGCGCGAGCACGAATACGACACAGCGGCCGTGAAGGTGCGCGTGGCCACGCCCGGAGGGACCACCGAGCGCGGCCTGATCACGCTCGAGCAGCAGGGCCTGCGCGACGTGTGCAGGTCGGCCGTCGACGCCGTGGTCGAGGCGACGCGCTGATGGACCCCTGGCTGGCCGTCACCCGCGGGGACGTCGCGGACTACGTCAACACCCTGGCGCTGGTCTACCTGGTGCTGATCTTCATCCGCATCATCCTCAGCTGGATCCCGCGGATCCCGTACAACCGCTGGCTGGCGGCCTTCCTGAAGTTCGTGACCGACGTGACCGATCCGTACCTGAACCTCTTCCGGCGCATCCTGCCTCCCGTGCGGATCGGCCCGGGCGCGCTCGATCTCAGCCCGATCGTGGCCACCTTCGTGCTGATCATCGTGAGCAGCCTGCTCGCCAACGCGATCCGGGGGTGAGGGTCCCAGGCCCGGCTGCGGCGCTCGCCACCGCGGGCCTCGTCGTTGCGGTCGACCAGGCGACCAAGCAGCTCGTCGCCACGAACATCGCGCGCGGCGATCAGGTGGGCGTGATCCCCGGCCTCGACTTCACCAACACGCGCAACACCGGCGTGGCGTTCGGGGCGCTCGAGGGCGGCGGGGTGATCGTGGCGGTCCTGATCGGTGTCTCGCTCGCCCTGCTGCTGGGCTACTTCGCAGCCAACCGCGAGCGGCCCTGGCTGTGGCTGCCGGTCGGGATGCTCCTGGGCGGCGCGCTCGGCAACCTGGCCGACCGGGCCCGTGAGGGAGCGGTGATCGACTTCATCGATCCGATCGCCTGGCCGGCGTTCAACGTCGCCGACTCCTCCATCGTGCTGGGCGTGCTGGTGCTGCTGTGGGTGGTGGAGGAGGGGCCGCGGCGGCGCCGCTCCACCTAGAGGCGTCCGCCGAGGACGCCGGGTTGCGCCTGGACGCCTTCCTGGCGGCGCGCGGAGCGGCCGCGTCACGCTCGGCGGCGCAGCGCCTGATCGACTCGGGGGCTGTGCTCGTCGACGGCGCGCCCAGGCCGAAGAACCACCGGGTCGCGGCCGGCCAGGTGATCTCCATCGAGGCCGAAGCGGGCGCCTCGTCCAGGCGGGAGACGCTCCCGGAGCTCGAGGTCGTCTACGAGGACGCCGACCTGCTCGTGGTGGACAAGCCGGCCGGCCTGGTGACCCACCCGGCTCCCGGTCACCGCGGCCCCACGCTGGCGGAGGCGCTGAGCGGCCGCGCGGCGGGCGGGCCCGACCCTGAGCGCGCGGGGATCGTGCACCGGCTGGACCGGGACACTTCGGGCCTGCTGGCGGTGGCCAAGACCGAGGAGGCGCACGCCGCGCTCTCCGATCAGCTGCGGGCGCGCGAGGTGAAGCGTGAGTACCTCGCCCTCGTGGCCGGCCACCCGGAGGCCGAGAGCGGCACCATCGACGCGCCGATCGGACGCGACCGGGCGCGACGCACGGTCGTGTCCACGCGCAGCGACCGGCCGCGGGCGGCGGTCACGCGCTTCGAGGTGATCGAGCGCCTGCCCGCCACCACCCTGCTGCGCGTGAACCTGGAGACGGGCCGCACGCACCAGATCCGCGCACACCTCGCGGCGATCGGCCATCCGGTGTGCGGCGACTCCCAGTACGGCGGCCGCGCCTGTGGCCGCGAGCTCGGCCTCGAACGGCAATTTCTCCACGCGCAGAGGTTGATGTTTAGGCATCCGCGCACCGGGGAAATCGTCGTGTGCGAGTCCAAACCGCCCGTCGACCTGCGTCGCGCGCTCGATGCGGCAAGACGGGAGCAAGTCTCCGGAGGGCCAGACGGGGACTGAGATACAAAGCGAGGCGGCTCTCAGCCGCCTCGCTTTACGTCTGGGCTCTATCCTTGGCGCCGCACGTACCACTACCAACCCGCCGGAACAGGCGGCCGCGACCCTGCCCGGGGCAGACATCCCGGGTCCGCGAGCCGGCCGGCGGGCAACGCCAGACACACGACAAGGGAGTTTTTATTTGGCCACCGAGGTAGGCATCAAGGAGCTGCTGGAAGCCGGGGTTCACTTCGGCCACCAGACGCGCCGGTGGAATCCCAAGATGCGCCGCTTCATCTTCGGCGAGCGCGGCGGGATCCACATCATCGATTTGCAGAAGACCGACCGGCTGCTGCACCAGGCGCAGGAGTTCGCCGGCGAGCTCGCCGGGCGCGGCGGCACCGTTCTGTTCGTGGGCACGAAGAAGCAGGCCCGGGACACCGTCCGCGAGGCCGCCGAGAGCTGCGGCATGCCCTACGTGAACCAGCGCTGGCTGGGCGGGCTGCTCACGAACTTCCAGACGATCTCCAAGCGCATCAGGCGCCTGCACGAGCTGCGTGAGTGGACCGAGAGCGGCAGCATGGACCTGCTGCCGGTGCGCGAGCGCATCGGCGCGATCTCCGAGCGCGACAAGCTCGAGACGAACCTCGGCGGAGTGGCGGACATGCAGCGCCCGCCCGACGCCATGTTCGTGGTCGACCTGAAGACCGAGGCGATCGGCGTGCGGGAGGCCGTGCGCCTGAAGATCCCGATCATCGGGCTGGTAGACACCAACTGCGACCCGGATCCCGTGAACTACGTGATCCCGGGCAACGACGACGCGATCCGCTCCTGCCGGGCCGTGATCCAGGCCGTGGCCGACGTGGTCGGCGAGCGCTCCGCTCGCTTCCGCGCGGAGGAGGAGGCGGCTCGCCGCGAACGCGAGGAGCAGGAGCGCCGCGAGGCCGAGGAGAAGGCTCAGCGCGAAGCCGATGAGCGCGAGCGACAGGAGGCCGAGGAGCGCGCCCGCCGCGAGTCCGAGGAGGCCGGCTTCTCCCCGGACGAGCCTGCCACTCCGAGCGGCACCCGCCCCGAGGCGGCCGCCGGCGCCGCGGCGCCGCGCGAGCGCCGCACGTTCGATCCAGACGACGATTCCTAGAGGAGACAGAGGAAGTTGAGCATCGCCATATCGGCACAAGACGTGAAGGCCCTGCGCGACCGCACCGGGGCCGGCATCATGGACGCCAAGTCGGCCCTGCAGGAGTCCGGCGGCGACGTTGACAAGGCGATCGACATCCTGCGCGTGAAGGGCCAGGCCTCGGCGGCCAGGCGCGGCGGGCGCACCGCGGCTGAGGGAGTGGTGTCGACCTACATTCACGCCGGCGGGAAGATCGGCGTACTGGTCGAGGTCGACTGCGAGACCGACTTCGTCGCCCGCACCGAGCAGTTCCAGGAGTTCGCCCGCGAGGTCGCGCTGCACGTGGCAGCGGCAAGCCCGCTCTATGTGTCCGACGAGGACGTGCCCGAGGAGGACAAGGCGGCCGAGCTGCGCGTGCTGCGCGAGCAGGCCGCCGCGGAGGGCAAGCCCGAGCACGTGCAGGAGAAGATCGTCGAGGGCCGCCTGAACAAGTGGCTCGAACAGGTCGTGCTGCTCCACCAGTCGCACATCAACGACGAGAAGCACAGCGGCAGGACCCTCGAAGAGCTGCGGGCCGAGCTGGCGGCCAAAACCGGCGAGAACATCGTGGTGCGCCGCTTCGCGCGGTTCCAGGTCGGGGAGGAGTGACCCCGGCTGGGCGCAAGCACCCGGCTCGGCCGGGTGCGCGCGATGCAGCTTTCCACCGGATCCTGCTGAAGCTCTCGGGAGAGGCGCTGATGGGCGACCTCTCCTACGGAGCCGATCCCGACCGCATCGCCGCCATCGCCCGCGCGATCGCAGGCGTCACGGAGCGCGGCGTCCAGATGGCCGTCGTGGTCGGCGGGGGCAACATCTACCGCGGGCTGACCGGCGCGGCGGAGGGCATGGATCGCGCCACCGGCGACTACATGGGGATGCTGGCCACGGTCCTCAACGCGCTCGCCCTCCAGGACGCGCTGGAGAAGGCGGGGGCGGTCACGCGCGTGCTGTCGGCGCTGCATATCCGCGAGGTGGCCGAGCCGTACATCCAGCGCCGCGCGATCCGGCACCTCGAGAAGGGACGCGTGGTGATCTTCGCGGCCGGCACCGGCAACCCGTTCTTCACGACCGACACGGCGGCCGCCGTCCGCGGTCTCGAGATCGGGGCCGAGGCGCTGCTGATGGCCAAGAACGGCGTCGAGGGTGTCTTCAGCGCCGACCCGGCGTCGGACCCGACCGCCGAGTTCATCCCCGAGATCAGCCACCAGGCGGCGATCGAGCAGCGGCTCGCCGTGATGGACTCCACCGCGCTCTCGCTCTGCATGGACAACGGCCTGCCGATCTATGTCTTCAACTTGGACGACGAGGGCAACATCGACCGGATAGTGTGCGGCGAGCGCGTGGGAACTGTGGTGAGCAGCGCATGAATGACGACGTCATCAAGGATTTTCTGGACGAGGCGCAGGGTCGCATGAAGAAGTCCGTCGACGCCACGCGCATCGAGTTCTCCAGCGTGCGCACCGGTCGCGCGTCGCCGCACCTGCTCGACCGCATCGAGGTCGACTACTACGGCGCCACCACGCCGCTCAAGCAGCTCTCGCAGATCTCGGCGACCGAGGCGCGGCTGCTCACGATCACGCCCTACGACAAGAACTCGATCAAGACGATCGAGAAGTCGATCCTGGAGTCCGACGTGGGTCTGACCCCGTCGAACGACGGACAGGTGATCCGGCTCCAGATCCCCGAGCTGACAGAGGAGCGCCGCCGCGAGCTGGTGAAGGTGGTGCACGGGATCGCCGAGCAGGGACGCGTGGCGGTGCGCAACATCCGCCGCGACGTGATGCACGACCTGCGCGAGTTGAAGAACGAGGGCGAGGTCGGCTCCGACGACGAGCATCGCGCCGAGTCCGAGCTGCAGAAGCTGACGGACGGGCAGATCGGCGAGATCGACACCGCGCTCGCCGGCAAGGAAGCTGAAATCCTCGAGGTGTGACGCCTCCAGGCGGCGCCCGGGCACGCTACGTCGCGATCATCACGGACGGCAACGGGCGCTGGGCACAGCGCCGTGGGCTGCCCGTCCTGGCCGGCCACGAATCCGGCGCCGACGTCGTCAAGGCGCGCCTGCGCGACGCCGTCGAGTTCGGCATCGAACAGCTCACCGTCTACTCGTTCTCCACCGAGAACTGGACTCGCCCGCGGGCCGAGGTCGACGGCCTGATGGGGATGTTCGCCAACCGCATAGACCGCGAGACGCCAGAGCTCGACGAGGAAGGCGTGCGCATGCGCTTCGTGGGGCGCCGCGAGGGCCTCAACGCCGAGCTGGTCCGGCGCATGGACTGGGCCGAGAGCACGACCGCGTCCAACGACCGCATCACGCTCTTCGTAGCCTTCAACTACGGCGGCAGGGCGGAGATCGTGGACGCGGCGCGAACCTTCACAGGGGAGACGGAGGACGACTTCCGGCGCCACCTCTACGCACCTGACATGCACGATCCCGATCTCCTGATCCGTACGAGCGGCGAGCAGCGCATCTCGAACTACCTGCTCTGGCAGCTCGCCTACTCCGAGTTCGTGTTCCGCGACGAGCTGTGGCCGGATTTCTCGCGTGAGGTGTTCCAGGAGTCCCTGGAGGAGTACGCGGCGCGCCGGCGCCGGTTCGGGGCGAGGTAGCGCGTGGCGACGACGAACGCGCCGCGCCGCCGAGAGGCGCCGCCCCGGCGCGGCGGCGGTTCCGACCTCGGGGCGCGGGTGCTCGTGGCCCTGATCGCGGCGCCGGTCGCGATCGTGATGGTGTGGAAGGGCGGCGAGCTGTTCACCCTGGGACTGGCGGTGCTCGGGGTGATCGCGCTCGGCGAGCTGTACGGCCTGATGGAGCGCGTCCGGCCGCCCGCACTCGCCGGCTTCCTGACGCTCATCGCGCTGCTCACGGCCGCCTTCTACGGCGAGCCGCGCCACGTCGTGATGGTGCTCGTGGCGGCGTTCCCGGTGACCTTCCTGCTGGCCCTGGCACGCCCGCGCCGCGCCAACGTCTCGTGGGCGATCGCAGCGACGATGTTCGGGGTGCTCTGGATCGGGCTGCCGATGGTGCACGCGATCTGGCTGCGCGACCTTGCGATCGAGCAGGACGGCGACGCGATCACCACGGGCATGGGCCTGGTGTTCGACGTCCTGATCGCGACCTTCATCGGCGACACGTTCGCCTACTTCGTGGGGCGTGGATACGGGCGCTCGCCGTTCGCCCCGCTGATCTCGCCGAACAAGACGCTCGAAGGGCTGGTCGGCGGCGTCGTGGGGGGCACGCTGGCCTTCTGGTGCGCCGGGCTCTACCAGGACTGGCTGACCGGCTGGGACGCGCTCCTGATCGGCTTTCTCGTGGCCATCACCGCTCCGCTCGGCGATCTGTTCGAGTCGCTCATCAAGCGCGACCTCCAGGTGAAGGACACGGGCAGGCTGTTCGGCGCCCACGGCGGCGTGCTCGATCGCCTGGACGCGGTGCTCTTCACGATCGTGGTCGGCTACTACGCCGCGGTCGGGCTGGGATACGGCTGAGCCGCAAGCTCAGAATTGCGGCGGCGCGCCGAACATCTCCGGCACGCGCGTGGCCAGCGTGAGGTCTCCCTGTACGTCGAAGCGGCCAGAGAAGAGCAGCTCCTGAGGCTCGACCTCCTCGGCGATCAGGCGCGCGAAGTCCGGCACGCTGAGCTTGAACGTGACGGCCGGTGAGCTCTCGAAGCCCGCGACGACGGTGGCGGCGCCCTCGCGCACGCGCACGGTCCAGCGCGACGGCCTCTTGCCGTTGCCGTGGTGGGCCAGCTCGTAGGCGATGTCGCCCTCGAAGCCGAACGCCAGCTTGGGCTCGAACTGGCGCGCCATCCCGGTGAAGATCGCTCGCTGGGCAAGGTCGCTGCCGAAGCGGCGCTCCAGCTGAGCGTCGCTGGCGCCGCGGACCAGGCGGGCGAGCGCCCCCTGACC
>JACCSF010000388.1 GCA_013813135.1 Thermoleophilaceae bacterium
GCACACTGGCTCGAGCACTACAACGAGCGGCGCCGCCATTCAGCGATCGGCAACCGCCCACCCATCAGCCGCGTTCGGGACCTCCTGGGGCAGGACACCTAGGTCGTTGAGCGGACCTTCGCCTGGCTACACAACTTCCGCCGCCTGCGCACCCGCTACGAACGTCTCGCCGACATCCACCAAGCCTTCATGAGCCTCGCCTGCGCCGTCATCTGCCAACGCTACCTACGCACATTGTGAAACAGCTTCTTAGAGCTCGTGCTCGGCCAGCCGGGCGCGGAGCTCGCGGCAGCGTACCGTGAGCCGCTCGGTGCAGGCCTGGGTCTCCCAGTGCACGGGATGGTCGCGCCCGCCGTGGCAGCCTGACGCCATCGCGAGGGCGTACTCCCACGTCGCCATGTGGGCCTTCAGCTCAGCCGTGGCCTGGGCGAACTCTGCCTTTAGACTCTCTCGCATGGGTGATCCCGGGTGAGTGATCTTCCATTGAATCGGCAGGTCCGGACAAACACCTGAGTCAGAAACTGGGCCGGCGACGTGCCGGGCCCCACCGGCTCAGCGGCGCTTGGCGCTGTAGGCGTGCGCGCCTGCGCGGGCGAGCGCCCGGCCTGGACGATCAGGTACTTTCGCGGATCGGGCGGCCGTCGAACCAGCATTCGAGGATCTCGCGGACCCCGCCGCGTAGCGCGCCTGGGCCGACAGCGTCGTGCCGGAGGTGTGCGGGGGTCATGCCGTTTCATCGCTTCCGCGAGCGCCGTTACACCCGTGACCGGCCTGACCATGACATAGAGCTCGTCGATCAATCCCTCCTCATTGAGGTGGATGAAGTCGCATCTTCGACCTCGCGATTCCCAACCCGAGCGCGAAAGACAAGCGCGTGATCGGCTGCCCCTGGAGCTCCTATCTGGCGGGTGTACCGGAAGTCCTCAAATACCTGACCGACCGCATGGAGCAGGGCCTTCGCCTGATTGCGCCCTTGGTAGGGCGCGTGGACTACGGGACTGCGGAAGACGATGTCGTCGGTGAAGAGGGCGACAAGGCCATCTAGGTCGCGGCCCTCAACTGCACTACGGAATTCCTGCATCTTGCACTCTCCTCAGTGTTGTCATGAGCGCTGCACGATGAGCTTGGTCGCGGGCTCGAGCAGAGCGTCCGCCGCGTCGTCCCAGGCGATCGTCGCGCTCGTCACCAGCTGCGGGCGCAGGCGGTCGGCAGCGACAAGGTCAAGGATGGCCGGGATTGCCGGCCGCGCCATCGCGCGACCGATGTGTAGCTGCACCCCGCGTGTGTAGAGCTCAAATAGCGGCAGCGTGCCCTCCGGCGCGATCTGGCCGATCGAGGTGCAGCGTCCGCCCCACTCGGTCAGCCGCAACGTAGCTACGAGCCCCTCGGGAGTGGCTGTCCCGTCCACGGTCACCGGGAACGCGCCGAGCGAGTGCTCGGGCTTGCCCTCGACTACTTTTGCCCCGAGTTCCCCTGCCACGGCGAGCCGGGCGGCGTCGGTGTCCACGTAGGTGACCGAGGCGGCGCCCAGGGCCAGCGCGGCGTCGATCGCGTACAGCGGTATCGACCCCCGGCCCCCGACAACCAGCACGTCCGCCGCGGGCTGCTCGGCCAGCGCAGGTGCCACCGCGCGCCAGCCATCGGCGATGTTGTCCGCGGCGCTCGCGACGACCGTGGGGTCGACACCGTCGGGAAGCGGCACGAGCATGGCCTCGGCGTAGGGAACCAGCGCGAGGTCACTGAGCATCCCGCCCCAGTCGCCGCCGAGCGCTCCGAAACCGTACATCGAGAGCGGCGCAACGCTCGCGCAGTTTCCGGTGAGCCCCCGTCGGCAGCGCTCGCAGGTCCCGCAGGAGATCTGGAACGGAACCACGACCCGATCACCCGCCGCGAAGCGGTCGGGTCCCTCCACCACTTCGGCGACGCATTCGTGCCCGAGGTGGATCGGCATGGCGAACGGCGTCTGCCCGAAGATCATGGGCTGGTCGAGGTCGCACGTCGCCACCGCGATCGGCCGCACGATCGCCTCGCGCTCGTGCCGGCGCTCGGGGTCGGGGACGTCGTGCCAGGCCAGGCGGCGGGTGTCTTCGAGTACGAGCGAGCGCATCTGCGGTCTCCTTAGTCGTCGTCGATTCCGTCCGGCAGCGAGGCGGGCTCGCCGGCCTGCGTGTCGAGGCAGACATAGCGCGAGCCGGCCTCGGCAACCCGAGTGTCTGCGACGAAGGCGTCGTAGTGAACCTGGATCGAGCGCTGCGTGATCCGGTCGAGGGCGACTTCGATGCGCAGTTCAGCGTCGGAGTGAACCGGGGCGAGGTAGCGGACGTTCACGGCTGCGACCGTCAGCCTCCGGTCGGGCCCCAGGCTCGCATCGAGTGAGCCGTAGCGCTCGCGCCAGCACTCGATGAACGCGGCCTCCAAGAACTCAAGCAAACGCGGGTGGCCGAGCATGGTGCTCGCCGCGCACTCCTGCGGGCGCACGCGCTGGATGTAGACGAACGGCGCCGGACGAGTCGCGCCCCAGACTCGGTCGAAGTGCTCCTGATCGAGCGGTATCAGCCATGCCTCCGCGACCCTGCCGTCGGCGACGCGGTAGGCGCCGGCTGTCCGCCACACGACCTCGCGGCCGCCGAGCGTGGCGCGGCCGTCGGCGAGCTGGACGAGCGCCTCCTCGTGGTGGGCCTCGCCTCCTTTGGCGACCCGGATCGCCCCGCCGGCGAGCTCTCGCCGGAGACGGAAGTACCCGGTGACCGCCTCGCGGCCGCGGTAGTCCCCGGCGATCGGGCTGGTACCGGGCACATGCCAGACGACGTCCTCGGCGAGCAGCTCCTCGACCGCCGCGAGATCCCCGCCGGCGTACATCTCGCGCTGGCACGCGAGGAATTCCTCCACCACCGCCTTGACCCCCGGAGCCTCAGCCATCCCGTGTCCGTTCTGCGTGTGTTTCGAGCGCCTGCTCGCGCTGGCGGACGCCTTCGCTTGCGTGCTGCTTGAAGCTCTTCGGCACCCACCTGGAGAGCTGCGAGCGGTGTTCGGCTACCCACCGGTATCCACGTTCGGTGAGCCTGGGGAACCGCGCGAACGCGACGGCCGGGACCCGCCCGCGAGGCAGCAGTCTCAGCAGCGGCGCGACTGCAGCGCCTCCCGAGCGCCGTGCGCCGGTCGGAGAGATCAGGTGCCACGAGGCCATTCGCTCGGCGGGCGCGAGGTCTGGGAGAAGATCGTCGGCCTCGGGTCGCTGCAGAGCGATCGGCCGCAAGCGTGCTGCGCGATCCCCTCGGAGCAGGCCGGCGAGCAGCCACTTGCAGAAGCCGCAGTCCGCGTCGTAAAGGACCACCCAGCGGTCCTCTGCCGGCACTCCGACGGAGTCCCCGGGGAGGTCGCCATTGCCCGTCACAGCTAGGCGTGCGCTTGTGTCGGATCCCCGGCTCGCCCCCTCCACTCCCGCTCGATGAGTCGCATCAGCGGCGGGTACACGATCAGGTGCCGGAACGGCCTGATCGCGGCCATGTAGGCGGTCCCGAGCAGCCCATTTGGCTTCACCAAGACGGCCATCTGGCCGCGGTAGCCGCCGTTCCCGTCCGGGACCCAGCCAATGTGCATGACACCATGCATGGTCCGGTTGGCGGCCTCCGCAGCCCACTCGTCCTCGAGTAGGTAGAGCGAGGTGAAGGGGAGGGAGTCAAACTCCGGTCCGGGTGGGGCGTCGCGCAGATCCGCCGCCAGTCGGTCGCGCAGCGTCGGCACCCTGGAGCCGAGGCCGGCGTCCGGGCTGTCCCAACCGAGCAGCTCCCCTAGCTTTGACCGGAGCGCCCAGAGCGTGCGGGCGGCGCCGGGCAAACTCTGCGACGGGTCGGCCGAGGCAAACTGCTGCACCAGCCGAGGGAAGTCGTCCGGGCCGCCCGGCGTCGGCAGAGCCCACACGTCCTCGAGCCGGAAGTCGGGGGTGGTCTCGTGGATGCGCCAGGGCCGGGCGGTGTGGGCGGTGTTAGGGAGGATCATTCGTGGGCCCTCATCCATACGACTGGTTTCTCGTAGCGGCGGACCGCTGACTGCCATCTATACGGTAGCGTATCGCAATACGGTAGTGTATAGATGCGGGTAAGTCAAAAGCATCTGCAGCGATCAATTCCGCGAAACGGATCGAGATAGACGATGACCGCCCCGACCCGCACCCCTCGCACCAGCTGGATCCAAGAGGGGCTACGGGCCCTTGGCGTCGGCGGCCCGGACGCCGTCCGAATCGAGAAGCTCGCGCAGGCGCTGGGCGTCACGAAGGGCGGTTTCTACTGGCACTTCGAGGACCGGCCCGCGCTGCTGGAGGAGATGCTCGACGCGTGGGAGCGGCTGGTCGTCGACGAGGTGATCGATCGCGTCGAGAGCGAGGACGGGGACGCGAGGGCCAAGCTGCGGCGGCTGTCCGCGCTCGCCTCATCCAGCCGCGACCTGATGAAGATCGAACTTGCGGTCCGCGACTGGGCCCGGCGCGACAAGGCGGTCGCCAAGCGCCTCAGGCGCATCGACAACCGGCGAATGGAGTACATGCGCTCGCTGGTCGGTGCCTTCTGCCCCGACCAGGACGACGTCGAGGCCCGCTGCATGGTCTTCTACTCACTTTGGATCGGCAGCCACTTCATCGCCGCCGATCACGGCGCGCGCAGCCGCGCCGATGTGTTGAAGCTGGCCCTGACGCGGCTCCTGGCCTAGCGATCCTGGATCTCATACCCGGACCCGCCTGCGAACCGGAGGGGGGATTCCCAAGCGCCGGCTCGGCTGCGTAGCTACTTGCCCCGGATAAGCCCCTGAGTCGAAACGGCCGCGCCGGGGGTGGTGGCGCGGCCGTTTCGGGTGGTTGGTGGGTGGTCTTTCGACCGCCGCTGAGGATGTCAGGCGCTCTGGACGGCGAGG
>JACCSF010000401.1 GCA_013813135.1 Thermoleophilaceae bacterium
CTCCGCGAGCGTTGGGGATCACATCATCCGCTTTCGGCGAGCCCGAGCGCGCAGCGGAGGACGGCACCGCTCACTTTTCACCAGAGCGACGCTCGGTAGGGTCTCCGCCGTGAGCTCGGAGGTCGTCTCCTACGCCGTGGCCGGCGCCGTCGCCACCATCGCGATGGATCAGCCCGCGACCCGCAACGCGCTCTCGAGCGAGCTGCTCGACGCGCTGATCGCGGCGTTCACCCGGGCGCGGGAGGACCCGGCGGTCCGCGTCTGCGTCCTTGCCTCGACGCACCCCACGACGTTCTCCTCGGGCGGGGATCTCGCGGGCTTCGCGGCGGATGTGCCGCTCGTCCACAAGCACGCGGCGAGCGCGCGCTTCCCCGAGCTGTTCCGGACGATCGGGACGCTCGGCAAGCCGACGATCTGCGCCGCCGGCGGACACTGCCTCGCGGGCGCGCTCGGGCTCGCGCTCGCCTGCGACCTCGTGGTCGCCGGCGACACCGCGACCTTCGGCACCCCCGAGATCGACGTGGGGCTCTTCCCGTTCATGGTCATGGCGCTGATCTACCGCAACGTTCCGCGCAAGAAGACGAACGAGCTGATGCTGCTCGGCGAGCGCATCTCCGCCGAGGAGGCCCGCGAGCTCGGCATCGTCAACCGCGTCGTGGCGGAGGACGACTTCGAGGCGGCCGTCGACGAGTGGGCGACCAAGCTCGCCGGGAAGTCGCCGGTGCTGATGAAGCTCGGCAAGGACGCCATGTACCGCCAGCTCGACATGCCCTTGGAGGAGGCGCTCGACTTCCTGCGTTCGCAGCTCTCGCTCTCGTTCACGACCGAGGACATCCAGGAGGGCGTGAAGGCGTTCTTCGAGAAGCGCGAACCGAAGTGGACGGGACGATGAACGTCTCCCTCGTCGCGCTCTGCTGCAGGACCGCCGACCGCACCCCCGGCGCCGTGCGCGGCGCTCAGACCCTGGCGCCGTTGATCGGCAAGCGCCTGGGCGTGGAACCGCGCACGATCGGGACGGCGACGGAGCCGCGCGAGACCGGCTACGAGGAGGACCTGCGCGACTCGCGCGGTTGCCTGCTCGAGGCGGGCGGCCAGGTCGACGACGCGATGTCGGGAGGACGGGTGCCGGTCATCGCGGCCGCCGACTGCTCGATCGCGGTGACCACCCTGCCCGCCGCCCTGCGCAACCGGCCCGACGCGAGGGTTCTGTGGCTCGATGCGCACGGCGACTACAACACCCCCGACACCACAGCCAGCGGTTACCTGGGCGGCATGTCCCTGGCCGGCGCCTGCGGCGAGTGGGACGCGGGCCTGGGCGACACTATTCTCGCCGAGCGGCTGGTGCTGGCGGGGGTGCGCGACCTCGACACCGGCGAGCGCGAGCTGCTGGAGCGCAGCGCCGCCACGGTGATCGGCGCGAGCCCGGTGGAGACCCTCGTGGCCGTCAAGAACGCGCTCGACGGCGCGCCCGTGTTCATCCACCTCGACCTCGACGTGCTCGACCCGGAGGAGTTCCCAACGGCGGTGCCCGCACCCGGCGGCCTGTCGTCGGACAAGCTCTACGACCTGATGGAGGCTGTGGTCGAGGACTCCGAGCCGGTGGGGATCGAAGTGACCGCGTTCGAGGCTCCGCGCGACCCGGACGAGCTGGCCGACGCCGCCGAGACGGCGATGCGCGTGCTCGACCCCGTCCTTGACCGGATCGCGGCCGATGCGGGAGAGTAGGGAGTAGCGCTTCCTACTTTCTATGGCCACCACCGATCGCGCAGCCGCCGACAGCCTCGTAGCGCGGCCCTCGCTTCGCTCCCTCGTCGACGACCTGCACGAGCGGCGCGCCCACGCCCGACTCGGCGGCGGCGAGGAGCGCATCGCCCGTCAGCACGAGCAGGACAAGCTCACGGCGCGCGAGCGGCTCGCCCTGCTGATCGACGACGGGACGTTCGTCGAGCTCGGCATACACGGCCGCCCGCACTTCTCGCAGCGCGCGATGGAGGGCAAGGAGGCGCCGGCCGACGGCGTCGTCACCGGCTACGGCAAGGTCGACGGCCGGCTGGTTGCCGTGGCCGCCTACGACTTCACGGTGATGGCCGGCTCGATGGGGATGACCGGCGAGATGAAGGTCGCGCGCCTGCGCGACCTGGCGCTGGGCAAGCGCATCCCGATGATCTGGCTGCTCGACTCGGCGGGCGCCCGCATCCAGGAGGCGTCCGGCTCCCTGTTCGCCGGCTCGGGGCACCTGTTCCGCGAGGAGGTCGTGGCCAGCGGCGTGATCCCGCAGGTGGCGGCGCTGATGGGCCCCTGCGCCGCCGGCACCGCGTACATCCCCGGACTGGCCGACTTCGTGCCGATGGTGAAGGGCCGAGGCTCGATGGCGCTGGCCGGGCCGCACCTGACCAAGGCCGTCACCGGGGAGGACGTGACCCAGGAGGAGCTGGGCGGGTCGCGCATCCACACGCGCGTGTCGGGCGTCGGCGACCTCGAGGTCGACTCCGACGAAGACTGCATTGACGCGGTCAAGCGCTACCTCTCGTTCTTCGGCCAGAACTGCGAAGAGGCGCCGCCGAAGCGCGAGCCGGTCGACCCGATCGACCGCGTCGAGGAGGACCTGCTCGACATCCTCCCGGACTCGCCGCGCCGCCCGTACGACATGTACGAGGTGATCCGGCGCATCGTGGACGACGGCGAATGGTTCGACCTCAAGCCGCGCTGGGCGCGGACGATCATCACCGCTCTGGCGCGTATGGGCGGCAGGCCCGTGGGAATCGTCGCCAACCAGCCGAAGCACCTCGGCGGGATCCTCGAGAACGACTCCGCGGACAAAGCGGCGCGCTTCATCAACCTGTGCGACGCGTACGGCATCCCGCTGCTGTTCCTGATGGACGTGCCCGGCTTCATGGTCGGCACCAAGGTCGAGCAGGCCGGGATCATCCGGCACGGCGCGAAGATGCTCTACGCGGTATCGCGCGCAACCGTGCCGAAGGTGACCGTGGTGATCCGCAAGGCCTACGGCGCCGGCTACTACGTCATGTGCGGAAAGGCGTACGAGCCCGACCTGATCGTGGCGTGGCCCTCGGCCGAGATCTCCGTGATGGGCCCGGAGGGCGCCGTCAACATCATCTTCCGGAAGCAGATCGAGGCTTCCGAAGATCCTGACGCAGCCCGGGCCCAAATGATCGAAGGGATCCGCAAGACGATCGACCCGTACATCGCGGCCGGCAACGCGCTGATCGACGACGTGATCGACCCGCGCGAGACCCGCCCGACGGTGATCCGCGCGCTGGAAATGGCAGAGACCAAGAGAGTGGAGAGACCTTGGAAGAAACACGGTGTGATGCCCGTCTGAACACCTCCCGCCGCGGCTTCGTCGCAGGAGCCGCCGCGACCGGCGCGAGTGCGCTGCTGCCCGCGTCGGCCGTGGCCCGCCGCAAGCGGCGCCGGCGCAAGGTCGACGTGGCGGTGGTC
>JACCSF010000415.1 GCA_013813135.1 Thermoleophilaceae bacterium
GCGCAAGCGCGGCGCCCGGCTCAAGGCGGTCGCCAAGACCCTGCTCGCGCTGGCCGTGCTCGCCGGGATCGGGACCGGCCTCTACGCGCTGTCGCGGCAGGTCTACTTCATCGGCACCAATGACGCCGGGCTCGTGACGCTCTATCGGGGCGTGCCGTACCAGCTGCCCTTCGGCATCGACCTCTACGAAGCGGAGTACGCGAGCGGGGTGCCGGCGCGCGCCATCCCCGGCACCCGCCGCCGGCGCGTGCTGGACCACGAGTGGCGCGGCCGCCAGGACGCCGACAACCTGCTGCGGACGCTCGAGCGAGGGCAGCTGTCCGGCTGATGTCCGCGCGCACTCGCGAACTGTTCGGGCTGATCCCGGTGTCGTTGCTCGTGGCGGCCGGCTTTGCCTCCGTGCTGGCCACGCGCACCGAGGAGGTGAGCGACGCCACGCTCACCTACGGCGCGGTCTTCCTCGGCCTCTGCGTGATCG
Organism: Thermoleophilaceae bacterium; assembly: GCA_013813135.1. Taxonomy (GTDB): domain Bacteria; phylum Actinomycetota; class Thermoleophilia; order Solirubrobacterales; family Thermoleophilaceae; genus JACVRW01. Next base: position 479 of record JACCSF010000415.1, read on the forward strand.
CTCACCTGTTCATCCGCGCCCGCCTGCCCGACGCGGACCCGTACCTGTTTCCGCTCGCCGCGCTGCTCGCCGCGATCGGCCTCGTACTGATCTACCGGATCGACCCTGAGTTCGCGCGCGAGCAGGCGCAATGGTTCGTGGTCGGGCTCGTCTTCTTCTGCGCCACCATCCTGGCGATCCACGACCACCACGTGCTCGAGCGCTACCGCTACACGATCGCGGCGGTGGGCATCGCCCTGCTCGCGATGCCGCGCCTGCCGGGCATCGGGGAGCAGATCCACGGCGCCTTCCTCGCGATCAAGCTCGGGCCGATCCAGTTCCAGCCTGCCGAGTTCGCGAAGCTCGCGATCATCGTCTTCCTCGCGAGCTACCTGCGCGAGACGGGCGACATCCTCGTGCGTGCGCGGCTGCGGCCACTCCCGGCCACCAACCAGCTGCTGCTGTTCGGCCTGCCCGCGGTGGGCACCGTGCTGGCGATCCTCGTGCTCGGCCTGGGCCCGGCAGGCTCGGCGCTGCTGGTCGTGTTCGTCGCGTCGCTGGTGGCGGTGCTGCGCGAGCGGCCCTCGCCGAAGCACTTCGGCCCCCTGCTGCTCGTCTGGGGGCTCGCGATGCTGATGCTGATCTTCATCCGCGACCTGGGCAGCTCGCTGATGTTCTTCGGCGGCTTTCTCGTGCTGCTCTACGTGGCCACCAGCCGCCTGTCGCTGGTCGGGGTGGGGGCGACGATGTTCTTCGGCGGCGCCTTCTTTCTCGCGCGCAACGTGAACCACGTGCAGGAGCGCGTGGACATCTGGATCGACCCCTTCAAGCCCGGGGTGGTGAACGACGAGGGCTACCAGATCGCGCAGTCGCTCTTCGCCCAGGCGGACGGGGGGCTGTTCGGGCAGGGGTTCGGCGAGGCCTTGATCAGTTTCGGCGGGACCTCGCTGCTGCCGGCGGCGCACACGGACCTGATCTATGCCGTGCTCGTAAACGAGGCGGGCCTGTTCGGGGCCGCCGGCGTGCTCGGGGCCTACCTGCTGTTCGCCTACCGCGGCTTCAAGACGGCGACGGTCGCCCCCGACGGCTTCTCGAAGCTGCTCGCCGTCGGGCTGACTGCGGTCTTCGCGCTGCAGGTGTTCGTGATCGTCGGCGGCGTTACGCGCGTGATCCCGCTCACCGGCGTGACGCTGCCGTTCGTGTCCTACGGCGGCAGCTCGATCGTGGCCAACATGGTCCTGCTGGCGTTGCTGCTGGTCGTTTCCGACCACGCCAGGGCGGACCGGATTCGACGAGGCGGGCTGGTGTGAACGCCCAGATCCGCAACGTCTACGGGCTCTTCATCCTGCTGTTCGCCCTGCTCGTCGGCTTCACGTCGTACTGGGCCGTGCTCGACGCCAAGGGGCTGGAGGACAACCCCGACAACCGCCGCGCGCTGATCGAGGAGCAGACGATTCCGCGGGGGCTGATCTTCGCCCGCGACGGCCGCACCAGGATTGCCGCGAACCGCGCTGAGAACCGCGGCGACGCCCGCGTGTTCGTACGCGAGTATCCGCAGGGCGGGCTGTTCGCCCACCCGATCGGCTACTCCTTCCTACGGAACGGCCGCCGCAGCCTGGAGCAGTCGCGCAACGACGAGCTGGCCGGGGAGGAGAACGAGTTCGAGTCGATCTTCGCCGGGCTCGAGGGCCGCGACCGCGAGGGCAGCGACGTGGTCACGAACCTGGACGTTGCGGGCACCGAGGCTGCTGTGACGGGCCTGGCCGAGCGCAAGGGCGGCGTGGTGGCGATCGAGCCGCAGACCGGCAAGGTGCGCGTGATGGTCTCGATCCCCGAGTACGACCCCAACCTGATCCCGACGGACTTTCGCGCCCTCGACACCGATCCGGACAAGCCGACGTTCAACCGCACGACGCAGGAGCTGTATCCGCCTGGGTCGACCTTCAAGGTGGTCACAGCCACGGCGGCTCTGGACACCGGCAAGGTCACCCCGGAGACGATCATCGACGGCTCCTCGCCGAAGGAGATCAGCGGCGTGGCGCTGGCCAACTCGGGCGGGCAGAGCTTCGGGCCGATCTCGTTCACCGACGGGCTGACCAACTCCGTCAACACCGTGTTCGCCCAGGTGGGCGAGCGCGTCGGGCCCGCGACGCTCGTGGAGTACATGAAGCGCTACGGCTTCTTCGCGGATCCTGAGCTCGACTACCCGAGCTTCCAGATGATCCCGAGCGGCATCCGCAGGAACGGCACGCAGTACGTACAGGACGGCTTCGATGCAGGGCGCGTGGCGATCGGACAGGGCGGCAGCGAGGGCGCCGTCGAGGCCACGCCGATGCAGATGGCGCTGGTCGCCGCGGGGATCGCGAACGGCGGCAGGCTGATGAAGCCGCGCCTGACCGATCGCATCGTGGGCAAGGACGGACGCGTGAAGGAGCGCATCGAGCCCGATCTCCAGTCCGAGGTCATGAAGCCGGAGACGGCCGCCCAGCTGACCGAGATGATGAGCCGCGTGGTGGAGGAGGGCACGGGCACCGCCGCGGCGCTGTCCGGGGTCCGCGTGGCCGGCAAGACCGGCACGGCGGAGGTGGGCGCCAACCGGGAGTTCACCCAGCCCTGGTTCATCTGCTTCGCGCCGGTCGAGAACCCGCGCCTGGCCGTGGCGGTGACGCTGGAGCGCCAGCCGGCCGGCTCGCAGGGCGGCACGGTGGCAGCGCCGATCGCGCGCGACGTGCTCGAGGCGCTGCTCGGAGGCGGGCTGTGACCGAGGTCGCCGACAACACGCTGGTCGACAGCCGCTACCGGATCGTGCGCCGCATCGGCTCGGGCGGGATGGCCGACGTCTACGCCGCCGAGGACACCCACCTCGGCCGCCAGGTGGCGCTCAAGGTGCTGCACAGGCGCTTCGCCCAGGACCAGGAGTTCGTGGAGCGCTTCCGGCGCGAGGCGAGCGCCGCCGCGAGCCTGCAGCACCCGAACGTGGTGGGCGTTTTCGACCGCGGCCGCCATGACGGGACCTACTACATCGCGATGGAGCACCTGCCGGGCCGCACGCTCAAGGAGATCGTGACGACGGAGGCGCCGCTGGCGCAGGAGCGCGTGGTGGACCTCGGGGTGCAGATCCTGCAGGCTGCAGGCTTCGCGCACCGCCACGGCGTGATCCATCGCGACTTCAAGCCTCACAACGTGATCATGGACGACCGCGGCGGCGTGAAGGTGACCGACTTCGGCATCGCACGGGCCGGCGCATCGGAGATGACGGAGACCGGCTCGATCATGGGCACGGCGCAGTATCTGTCGCCCGAGCAGGCCCAGGGCCACGCGGTCACGGCGGCCTCCGACCTCTACTCGATCGGGGTGATGCTCTACGAGATGATCGCGGGGCGGCTGCCGTTCGACGGCGACAGCGCCGTATCGGTGGCGCTCAAGCACCTCTCGGAGCCGCCCCCGCCGATCTCCCAGTTCCGCCCCGACGTGAGCCCGGCGCTCGAGTCCGTCGTGATGGCGGCGCTCGCCAAGGACCCGGCGCACCGCTGGCAGTCGGCGGACGACTTCGCCGAGGCGCTGCAGGCCGCCGGCGCCCAGATCGAGCACGGCGTGCCGGTCGGCCAGGACACGGCGGCCTTCGCGCCGGTGCCGGTGCCGGTGCCGGTCGGCCACGGCGGGGAGTCGCCGCCGACGCTGCCTCCGGCAGTGCCGCCGCCCGGCGAGCCGCGGCCCGAACGCAGGCGACGCTGGCCGTGGTTCACGATCGGGCTGCTGACAGTCGCCCTGGCCGGCTTCCTGATCTACCTCGCTGTCGCCGCCCTGACGGCGGCCGACACCCGCGAGGTGCCGCGCGTGGTGGGCAAGCAGCTCCTGGAGGCGCGCCAGATGCTCGAGCGCGCCGGCTTCGAGGTGGCGGAATCGCACGTGCGCAGCCCGGCCCCTTTCGACCAGGTGATCGACCAGGACCCGAACGGGCGCGAGGAGGCAGAGGAGGGTTCGACTGTCGTGCTGGAGATCTCCGGCGGGCCCGGCACGGTGCGAGTGCCGACCGTGCGCGGGCTGCCCCAGGCCGTGGCCATCGAGGCGCTCGACAAGAGGGACCTGGCGGCGACGGCTGACCGCCGGCCCTCCGAGAACATCGAGAAGGGCATCGCCATCCGCACCGTTCCGGCCGCCGGCGAGGAGGTCGAGCGCGGCGAGCGCATCCAGCTGTTCGTGAGCTCGGGGCCCGAGCAGGTGGAGGTGCCGGACGTGACCGGCCTCTCGCGAGACTCCGCGGAGGACCTGCTTGCCAAGGCCGGACTCGAGATCGCCGTGGAGGAGCGCGAGTCCGAGGAGCCAGAGGACGATGTGATCGCCCAGAACCCGGCCGCCGGGACGGAGGTCGAGCGCGGCTCCGCGGTCACGATCACGGTGTCGACCGGCATCGAGATGGTCAGCGTGCCGAACGTCGTGGGCCTGAGCCGCCGCGACGCGGCGCAGCAGTTGCGCTCGGTCGGCCTCGTGCCTGCGCAGCGGGATGTGGACGTGACCGACCCAGGCCAGGACGGCGCCGTGATCGACCAGCGCCCCGCCGCGGGCATCGAGGTCGAGAAGGGTCGCGACGTCGTGATCATGGTCGGGGTCCTGATCCAGGACGACGTGCTCACGCCGGGTGAGCCCGAGGCCACGCCGTGAAGGTCGCCGTGCTGGGTGGCGGGCGCTCGAGCGAGCATGACGTGTCGCTGGCCTCGGCCGCATCTGTGCGGACGGGGCTGGAGGAGGGCGGCCACGAGCCGATCGAGGTGCTGATCGAGCGCGACGGGCGCTGGATGCGCAACGGCGAGCCGCTGGAGCTGGAGCCCTCCGGCGGCCTGCTCGACGCCGCTGCCGTCTTTCCCGTCTTGCACGGTCCGTTCGGCGAGGACGGCACCGTGCAGGGGCTGCTCGAGCTGCTTGACGTGCCGTACGTGGGCGCCGGCGTGCTCGCGTCGTCGCTATCGATGGACAAGGCGCTGTTCAAGGACCTGATGGCGGCGCACGGCGTGCCGCAGGTGGACTATGCGGTGATGCGCGACGGCGGCGAGCCGAGCACGCTCGGTCCGCCGGTCTTCGTGAAGCCGGCGCGCCTCGGCTCCTCGGTCGGGATCTCAAAGGCGGTCAGCGAGGTGGAGCTGGACCGGGCCCTCGAAATCGCCTTCGACCACGACCCGGTGGTGGTCGTGGAGAGGATGGTCACGGCGATGGAGGTGGAGTGCTCGGTGCTCGGCAACGGCGACCCTCAGGCGTCGACACCGGGAGAGATCGTCGTCAAGGGGAGCGACTGGTACGACTACGAGGCGAAGTACACCGACGGCGGGATGGAGCTGGTGGTGCCGGCCCGCACGGCGCACCTGGAGGAGGTGCGGCGGCTCGCGGTCGAGGTCTTCAAGATCGTCGGCTGCGCGGGCCTGGCGCGAGTCGACTTCTTCGTCACCGAGGACGGCGTGCTCGTGAACGAGCTGAACACGATCCCCGGCTTCACCGCCACGAGCGTGTACGCGAAGCTGTGGGACGCGAGCGGGGTGCCCTACCCCGAGCTGCTGGACCGGCTGCTGACGCTGGCGGTGGAGCGCCACGCCGAAGAGCGCCGCTACCGGCATTAGCCGGGCCGCCGGCCGCCTCGCCCGGAGGGGCGGGCGAAGCCGATCTTCACGCTGCCCGGGGGCACGAGCCCCCGGATGTCATCGCTTCAGGGCCAGTTCCTTGATCGTCACCTTGCCGCCCTCCGGCAGCTCCGATATCCAGAGCAGGTAGTTGCGGAAACCCTGACCGGCCGTGTCGAGCTGGATCGCCTGCTGGGGCTTGACGGTGATTGTGGCGCTCACCTTGCTCCAGTCCTGGATGCGGCCGGGCACGCTGTCGGAGGCGTAGACGGCGGCTTTGAAGCCGGGCGTGGAGGTCACGACGTCCATCTGGCGGCCCGCCACCCGTGACCCGGCGTTCACGTACAGCCCCACGCCGGACTTGTCGGACCCCTCGAAGCCACCCTCGTAGGTCTCGGTGTCCCAGACCGTGGTCGGCAGCCCGTCGATCGCAAACTGCACCTGGCTGCGCGACTCCTCGCCGTCGCCCTCGGGGTCGTAGTCGTGGGCCGCGTCCTTGGACAGCACGACCGCATCGAGCCCGGGACTGCGCGGCGTGGCGGCCGGCCCCGGCCCCTTCTCCGTGCGCGTGGCGAAGAACGCGATCGTGCCGGCCACAACCGCGAGCACCGCGATGGTCAGGAACAGGGTGCGGCGCGGGTGGCGCAGGCGCTGTGGGGCGAAGTCGGCGGTGTCGTCGGACAGCGAGCGCAGGACGGTGGTGGCCTCGCCGGTGGCCTCGCCGCTGCGGGCGGCCTCGATGGCGAGCACCTCCTCGAGGTCGTGCGTCATCTCCGCGACCGTGGCGTACCGGTTCCGCGTCTCCTTGGCGGTCGAGCGCTCCACCACGGCGGCCAGCGCTGCCGAGATCTCTGGCCGGCGGCGCTGCACGTCGGGGAGCGGCTCGCGCACGTGCTTCATCGCCACCGCCACCTGGGTGTCGGCCTTGAAGGGCGCTTCGCCGGTGAGCATCTCGTAGAGGACGATCCCGAGCGAGTAGATGTCGGACTGGGCCGTCACCTCGTGGCCGAGTGCCTGCTCGGGCGAGACGTAGTCGGTGGTGCCCAGCACGCGGCCGGCGGCGGTGAGGCCCTGGGCCTCGAGCGACCGCGCGATGCCGAAGTCCGTGACCTTGGCGCGCCCGTCCGCGTCGATCAGGACGTTCTGGGGCTTCACGTCGCGGTGGACCAGCATGTGCGCGTGGGCGCACTCCAGCGCGCGGCCGATCTCGACGGCGTAGGCCACCGCCTCGGCGACCGGCAGCCGGCCGAGGCGGCGGATGCGGTCCTTCAGCGTCTCGCCCTCGACGTACTCGAAGACGATGTACGGAGCGCCGTCGTCTTCGCCGGCGTCGATCACGGTCACCACGTGGGGGTGGTTGAGCTGCGCGACAGCGCGCGCCTCGCGGCGGAAGCGCTCGAGTTGGTCCGCGTCGTCGGAGATGTCGCGGTGCATCAGCTTGATGGCGACATGGCGCTCGAGCGTCGGGTCGAAGGCCCGGTACACGATCGACATCCCGCCCGAGCCAACCTTCTCCTCGAGGCGGAAGCGGTCGCCGATCAGGGTGCCGATCACCGTCATCTATTTTGCGCTCTCTGATGCCCCTGGGTGTTCGCTACTACACGGATCCTGCCTGCTCGGCCTCCTGGGCCGTCGAGCCTGCCCTGCGCAAGCTCATGGTGGAGTTCGGCACCGACCTGTCGATCACCTACGTGATGGGCGGTCTCGCCCGATCGTACGAGGGCGACCTGTCTCCAATGATCCTGTCATGGCTGGACGCGTCCGACCGCTCGCGGATGCCGATCGACCCGCGCCTGTGGTCGGAGGCGCCGATCGGTTCGACCTACCCGGCCTGCATGGCGGTGAAGGCGGCGGCCGAGCAGGGCCCCGAGGCGGCGGGCCGCTACCTGCGGGCGCTGCGGGAGGGCCTGCTGTGCTTCCGGCGCAAGCTCGACTCCAAGGAGGCGCTCGTGGAGGAGGCGCGCGCGGCTGGGCTGGACGCGCAACGCTTCCGCAATTCGCTGGAGTCGAACGCGATCGTGGAGGCGTTCGGAGCCGATCTGGAGGAGACCCGGTCCATCGAGGGACTGGTGCTGCCCAGTGTGCGCTTCGAGGCCGAACGAGGAGTGGAGTGGGTGTTCGGCGAGGCGCCCTATGAGCGGTGGCGCACCGCCGCTCTCGCCGCCGGCGGCGTCCGCGCCGGCGCCGCTGCGCCCGATCCGCTTGCCGCGGTCGCGCGCTTCGGCAGAACAGCGAGCATCGAGATCGCGACTGTCTGTGAGCTGCCGGGCCCGCGCGCGGAGGCGGAGCTGTGGCGCCTGGCGGCCGAGTGGCGGCTGAAGCCGGTGCGGGTTTTGACCGGGATGCTCTGGGAGTTGGGTTAGGGCCAGATCCGCTAAACGAACCCGGACCGCGTGCCCCGCAGGCGCTGCGGGCGGAGCGCCACCACGCCGGGGTCCGCGGTCACGCGGCCGATCACCGCGGTGCCGGGGTGGCGCCGGCCCAGTAGCGAGACGGCTTTCGGGGCCTGCTCCTCCGGCACTACGCAGCAGAAGCCGCAGCCCATGTTGAACACCTCGTACAGCTCCGCCGGCTCCACCGGACCGCGCTCCGCGATGAGCTCGAAGATGCGTGGCACCGGCAGGGGGGCGTCGATCTCGTAGCCCACCTCGGCCTCGAGGCGCAGCAGGTTCAGTAAGCCCTCGCCGGTGATGTGGGCCAGGCCGCGCACGTCGACGTCCGACTCGAGCAGCTCGCGCACCGCGCGGACGTAGATCACCGTCGGCTCGAGCAGCAGCTCACCGACCGTCGTGCCGTCGAACTCCTCGTCGAGGTCGGGTACCACCCGGCGCGCCAGGCTGAGCCCGTTCGAGTGGATGCCGCTCGACGGGATGCCCACCACGGCGTCGCCGGCCTCGATCGTCGCGCCGGTCACGATCGCGTCGAGGTCGACCAGCCCTACGCAGAAGCCGACCAGGTCGAAGCCGTGGGGGGAGGGGTGGCCGCGGATCAGGTCGGGCAGCACCGCGAGCTCGCCGCCCGGGATCTCGAGCTGGGCCTGCTCCGCTCCCTGCTTCAGCCCGATGCCGATCTGCTCGAGCATCTCCGGGTCCGCGCGCTCGACGGCGATGTAGTCGAGCAGGGCGATCGGGTCCGCGCCGACGCAAACCACGTCGTTGGCGTTCATGCCGACCAGGTCGAGCCCGATCGTGTCGAAGCGGCCCATCTGCTCGCAGACGATCACCTTCGAACCGACGCTGTCGGTCGAGAGCGCCAGCCCGCGCGCGTCGTCCAGGCGCAGCACGCTGGCGTAATGGCCCGAGCCGAGC
>JACCSF010000387.1 GCA_013813135.1 Thermoleophilaceae bacterium
AGCAGGTAGAGGGCCACGCCGAAGCCACCGGCCGCGGCCGCCACGACGAAGGCCAGCCGCACCAGCGCGGGGTCGATGCCGTAGCGGCGGGCGATGCCCGCGCACACGCCCGCGAGCCAGCGCTGCGGGCGGTCGCGGCGCAGCGTTCCGAGGCGCGGGCCTGTATGGGAGCCGGCGCTCATGCGGGCGTCATTGTCTCCGGCTCAACCCGTTGGCCAGCAGGATCGCCCCGGCGGCGGCGCAGGCGACGGGCGCGAACACCGCAAAGCTCAGACCGAGTCCGCCGAGCCCGTCGAGCAGCAGCAGGCCGCCGAGCGCCAGCACGGCCAGGCCCGCCACCAGCGCCGGGATGTCGGGCCTGCCGCGCACTATCCGCTCGCACGCTCCGCGGTGACCGCGCAGGCGCCCTGCTGGGCGCCGGTCGGGTCGGGAGCCTCGTCCTGGAAGCCCCTGAAGTCGCGGCTGTCGAAGAAGAGCTCCCCGCGGACGCCGTGCACGCGCAGCTCGCCCATCCCGACGTCCGCGTGCAGCAGCAGCCGGGTCGTGGTCGGCTTGGCGTCCGGAGCGTCCTCGAAATCGACGTCGACGCCGCCGTGGTCGAGTCCGAACACGTGGACGTTGCCAATGCCCACATCGGCCTCGGTGGCGACGCAGACGTCGTCGGGCACGATCACACGGGCCTCGCCCACGCCGAGGTCGATGTCCAGCGGCACGTCGCCGGCCGGCAGGTCGGTGTCGCGCAGATCCAGCACCAGCTCGCCGATGCCCAGCTCGTAGTGGTCGCGCAGGTCCACGCTCGATCCGGGCCGGTACTCACGCTGCCCGATGCCACCGTCCAGCTCGATACCCGCGGCGGCGACCGTGCCCGCCGCGAGCGCGAGCGTCACCGCCGGCAGCACGAGCCAGCGCACCGGCTTCACGAAGGCACCGGCGGCGATCGCCCCACCGGCGAGGATCACCAGGACTCCGACCAGCCAGTCCGGGCCCGCCGCTGCGGCGAAGGCCCCGGCGATCGCGACGAACCCGCAGAGGACCAGGATGCCGATGCCGAGGGCCGCTCGGCGGGCGATGTCGCGGGCTTCGCCGCTGGGCCCTTCTCCGGAGACGAGCCACCACACGAGCACGCCGGCGCCGACCAGAAGGGCGAGCGGAATCCCAATCCCCGCGAGGACGAGTCCGCCGCCGAGAAGAAAAGGCCATGCGACGAGCAGGAGCACCACGATGCCGGCGATCACGAGCCCGCGGTTGCGGCCCTTGGTGCCGGGAGCCACGGGCGCCGGCTCGCCCTCGTTCGGCATCAGCAGCAGGGCGGCCAGATAGAGCAGCAATCCCGCGCCCCCGACGAAGGCGAGCGCCACGGCGCCGATGCGGAAGAAGATCGGGTCGACGTTGAAGTAACGGCCGAGCCCGCCGCAGACGCCGCCGATTATGCGGTCGGTGCGCGAGCGCGTCAGCCGCTTCTGGGCCGGTTCGGCCGGCTGTGTCGGCTGAGTCGGCTGGTCCGGCTGCGTCGGCTCCTCGGCGGGCGCTTGTGGCCCCTGCTCATCCGGTCCGTTGCCCTGCGTGTCGTTCACGTTCATGTCGATCCTCCGATGACGGTCGAGTTTCCGTCATTCAGAGTGCCGCCGCCAGGGCGCCACGCCAATTGGGAATCGTCCCTAGGGGAAGGCCCCTAGACGTCTCCGAAATCGCGGTCCAGGAAGGTCGCGTCCATGCCCACCGCGAGGCCCGCCGCGAGCAGCAGGTACACCGCCGCGATCGCGACGCGGGTCCCGGTCGGGACGCGGTGGAACTCCCGCGATTCGGGTGACTTGCGCTGTTTGAACCGGCGCCAGGTCTCGAGGCCGCCGAACAGCAGGATCAGGATCATGATCGGGTTGGGGAAGGCGAACGTCGCCGCGACCAGCAGCGCGTAGCCGACGAACCACATCCAGGGCGACAGCGCGGCCATGGCCCTGCCGCCGTCTAGCGGCAGCACGGGCAGCAGGTTGAACAGGTTCAGGAAGAAGCCGACGAATGCGAGCGCCTTGAACAGCTCGTCGCCGGTCAGTCCATAGATGCCGAGCGGCACCAGCGCCGCGAGCGATCCGAGCACCGGCCCGGCCAGCCCGACGCGGGCCTCGGCTGCCGCGTCCTTGGGCAGCGCCTTCATCGCCACGAGCGCGCCGAGGAACGGGATGAACATCGGCGCCGACGCGGGTATGCCCTCGCGCCGCAGCTGGATGACGTGGCCCAGCTCGTGCACGAGCAGCAGCAGCACGAACCCGACCGCGAACCTCCAGCCCCAGATCAGCGAGTAGGCGCCGATCGAGACGAGCATCGAGGCCGAGGTGGTGAACAGCTTGAGCTTCGGGACCAGGAGCAGCAGCGCCTTGAACTTGGCGGCGAACTTGAAGGCCAGCACGCCGAGGGCGGCGAGCACGCCGAGGGCGCGCCGCCACGTGGGCCGGTCGTTGCTCTGGGGCGGGGGCGCGGTGGGCGTCTCCGGAAGCGGGTAGGCCTGCGGTTGCATCACCACCTAGTGTGGCAGCGGCGACGCTAGACTTCGGGATGCAACAAGGGGGCGAATCAGCTTCGACGTGGAGCGTGATTTTCCCGATGTAGCGAGTCGAGGACTCCGGGTTGGCCTCGTTAAATGATCCCGGAAAACCATATGTGCGGACCGTAATCACGAGTTCGCCCTCGCCGCTTAATTAGGTGAGGGAGTCGCACCGGGCAGCCCGCGGCCCGGATTCGCGGCTTCATATAGCGGGCTTACCTCGGCGGCAGGATCCTCGGCCGTCGGGGGACGCTTTCAGGAGGGTATGGCGCCGGCAACGTATCCCGCGGATAGACCGAGCCGGTAGCCGAGATCAGACTCCGTCGGGAACACTCGTAGCAAGCATCGGGAGGATGTTCCGCGGACGCCGGGGCAGTACCGGCCGCCTCCACTAGGACAGCTGCACCTACCGTTTGGCTTAGCTCCCGAAACCGGGAGCTAAGCCATTTCAGGGGCCTTTCCGG
>JACCSF010000426.1 GCA_013813135.1 Thermoleophilaceae bacterium
GCGCACCGCCGCCGCGACCTCCTCCCCTGTGTCGCCGCCGCGCAGCAGGGCGGCGGCGGCGCGCAGGCGCCCGGTCTCCGTCGACCGACGCTCGAGCAGGCGGTGAACCACGCCCGCGTTCGCAAGCGCGCGCAGCTGCAGCGCGACGGAGCGCTCCTCGCCGCCCTCGAAGCGATAGCGGTTGTGGAGCAGCAGGACGCGGGGGTGTCCCGGTGCGCTCATGGGGCCGGGCTACGCTATCGACCCCGATGGACTCGCCCGTGGTGTCAGTCGTGGTCCCCACGCGCGGCCGCGCGGCGTACCTCGAGGTGACGCTCGACTCGCTGCGCGGGCAGCGCGGCGGAATCCCCCACGAGATCCTGGTCGTCGACGACGGCGACGGCCGCGCGACCGCGGACGCCGTCCGCGCCCGTGCGGGCGTGCGCTACGTCCCCCACGGGTCGCGGCGCGGCCTCAACCCAGCCCGCAATACCGCGGTGCGCGAGAGCGCCGCGCCGCTGATCGCGTTCCTGGACGACGACGTGCTGGTCCCGCCGGGCTGGCTCGAAGCGCTGGTCGAGGGCGCGAGCCGCCATCCCGACGCGGAGGCCTTCGGAGGGCCGATCCGCGCCCGCTTCGAGGGCCGGCCGCCGCGCGGATGCGGTCGCGAGCAGCCGCCGATCACCACGCTGGAGCTGGGCGACCGGGACCGCGAGGCCGACTTCGTCTGGGGCGCGAACTTCGCGCTGCGCCGCTCGGCGATCGAGCGGGTCGGGGCGTTTGACGAGGGCATCGTCCAGCCGCACGGCGACGAGGAGGAGTGGCTCGAACGCCTGCGCGCCGCGGGCGGGCGCATCGTCTACTTGGCCGCAGCCGGCCTGGACCATCGCCGCACGGCGGAGGACGTCCGCCTGCGCCCGCTTGCGCGCGCCGCATACGCCCGCGGGCGGGGAGCGCGGGCCAGCGACACGCGGCGCGGGCGTGAGCCGTCGCTCACCGGCGAGCTGCGCGTGCTGGCCGGTTGCGGCTGGCACACGGTGCGGCGCGCCTGCCCCCAGGGGCTGATCATGGGAGCGCACTCCGCCGGCCGTGTCGTGGAGACGCTGCGCCCTGCGCGCGAGGAGCGCGCGTGAGCGAGGACTACCTGTCCGGCGACGCCGGCGACGTGACGCATCCGTGGCGGCGCGCCAAGCGTGCGCTCGGGGAGCTGGCCTTCGAGGCGCTCGACCGCGCGGCGCTGGTCGCCCGCCGCGCAGACGTGGTGGCGCGCTCGTCGCCGCGGCAGCGGGTGCTGGCGGTCGGTGTGTACCGGCCCGGCTCGCTGCTGCCGCAGGCCGTGAACCGGCTGGGCTCCGCGCACCACGAGGTGCGCCTCGCCTTCGGCGCCACGGATGCGGCGGACCCGGCGCTGGCCGCCCACACGGTCGCCCAGCACCTCGAGGGCGGCAAGTTCGAGAACCTGAACCGGGTGCTGGCGGCCGCCGCCTTCCCCGACTTCGACTGGTTGCTCGTCGTGGACGACGACCTGCGCCTGCCGGCCCACTTCCTGGACCGCTTCGTCGCGCTCTGCCAGCGCTTCGACCTCGATCTCGCGCAGCCCGCCCAGAGCCAGCGCAGCCACTCGGCCTGGCGGGTCACACGGCGGCGGCCGGCGTCGCTGGTCCGCGAGACGCGCTTTGTCGAGATCGGCCCCCTGACGGCCTTCGGGCGGCGCGCCGCGGCCGAGCTGCTGCCCTTCCCGGAGCTGCGCTTCGGCTGGGGGCTCGACCTGCACTGGGCCGCCCTGGCCGCCGAGCGCCGCTGGCGCCTCGGCGTTGTCGACGCCACGCCCGTCCGCCACGAGGCGGCGACGGTCGGCTCGTCCTACCGGACCGACGACGCGCGCGCCGAGGCTGCGCGCTTCCTCGCCGACCGCCCCTACCTGCCGGCCGCCCGTGCGGGCGACGTGGTCGCGACCCACCGTCGCGTGGATCGCTGATGCGACTCCTCTTCGTCGCACCCGACATGCACCGCGGCGGGGCGGAGCGCCACTGGGCCACGGTGATCCCCGCGCTCGCACGCCGCGGCGCCGGCGTGCGGCTGCTCTGCCTCAACGACGAGGGGCCGCTGTTCCACGAACTGCGCGCGGCCGGCGTGCCCTCAGAGTGCCTGCACCTCGGCGGCCGCGCCGACGCCCGCGGCC
>JACCSF010000014.1 GCA_013813135.1 Thermoleophilaceae bacterium
ACCATGTCGATCTCGACGCGGCGATCGCTCACGGCATCACGGTCGCCGAGGTGACCTACAGCAACAGCATCAGCGTGTCCGAGCACGTGGTGATGATGATCCTCGCGCTCGTGCGTAACTACATCCCGTCCTACCAGCACGTCATCGACCGCGGCTGGAACATCGCCGACTGCGTCGCGCGGTCCTACGACGTGGAGGGCATGCAGGTCGGCACGGTCGCCGCCGGGCGCATCGGCTCGGCCGTGCTGCGGCGCCTAAAGCCCTTCGAGGTCGGGCTGCACTACACCGACCGCCACCCCCTCCCAAAGGAGATCGAGCACGAGCTCGGCCTCACCTACCACGCCACGACCGAGGAGCTCGTGCAGGTCTGCGACGTGGTGACGATCAACGCACCGCTGCATCCCGAGACCGAGCATCTCTTCGACGACGAGCTGATCGCCAAGATGAAGCGTGGCGCCTACCTCGTGAACACTGCGCGCGGGAAGATCTGCGATCGTGACGCGGTCGTCCGCGCGCTCGAGAGCGGCCAGCTCGCCGGCTACGCCGGCGATGTCTGGTTTCCCCAGCCCGCCCCGCCCGACCATCCCTGGCGCACGATGCCCCACCATGGCATGACCCCGCACGTCTCCGGCTCGTCCTTGTCGGCGCAGGCTCGCTATGCCGCTGGCACGCGGGAGATCCTCGAGTGCTGGTTTGCGGAGCGCCCGATCCGCGACGAGTACCTGATCGTGAAGGGCGGCAGGCTGGCGGGCGCCGGCGCGCACTCCTACAGCGCCCGCGAGACCTCCCGTAACGCGGAGGAGGGCGCGCAAACCGAGCCCGGCTGACGTCGGGTCGCGCGCGGGTGTTTCTCCGCCAGCTCGAGTACCTCACCGCACTCGCGCGCGAGCGGCACTTCGGCCGCGCCGCCCAAGCCTGTCACGTTTCCCAGCCCGCGCTCTCGGCAGCGATCCGCAAGCTCGAACGTGAGCTGGGCGTCGCGCTCGTCAACCGCCAGCAGCGCTACGACGACCTCACGCCCGAAGGGCGGGCGCTGTTGCCATGGGCACAGCAAGCGCTGGCCAGCCTCGACGGGCTCACCGCCGAGGCCGCCCGCCTGCGCCACAGCCTGACCGGGACGCTCCGCCTCGGCGTGATCCCGACCGCGCTCAACGCCGCGTCGCTGATCACCGGCCCGCTGCTCGAGCGCCACCCGGCGTCCGCGTCGAGGTCCGAGCGCTCTCCTCGATCTTGTACTTCCGCCCGCTGCCGCAGGGACAGAGTTCGTTCCGCCCCGGCTTGCTCACGCTCGGCTCCCCGACAGCAGGGGGAGACGCGCCTCGTTTGATCGAGGCGTTGCGGCGGGGGCAGACTGCACGTAGTGACTACACACAGACGCTGTTGCTACCGCCGGGAGAAGGCTGCGACCGGGTGGCGCGTAGCTCGTTCTCATGCGGTCTCGCCCGACCTGCGCAATGGGAGATGAGCCCTCAATCATCTCCCGAACCAGGACGAAAAGAACGGAATCTGCGGGCATCACCCCCCGGCGGGCGCCGACGAGATCCCGCTCGTTTGCGGGGCTTTCGGCTGCGTTCGAGAGATTCACGAGCACGACTGAAAATCGTGGTGTCGCCGGTTCGATTCCGGCCCTCGCCATGGGTTGTTTGGCCTGCTAATGGCGGGTTTCGGGGGGGCCCCGCGGCCGGGGCTCGATCCGGCGGATTGCGGGGTTGGAGTCCCAATCGGAGTCCTAAACCCCCACGGAAGGGCGATCTACCGCGCGGAACGAGCGGTCTAGGCCCACTTTTAGCGCTATCGCTTTCACGCGAAAGCGGAAGCGGCGCGCTGATCGGGCTCCGGAACCCCACCGCCAGACCGGTCGGCGTGGAGTATCGAGGCTCGGCAGCCGGAGAACCTCAGGTCTGTAAAACGTACCGATCAGGTTTGCGCAGCAGCACCCTCGGCCGGCCTCAGGAACCGGATGATGCGAGGGTCTTCGTAGCCGCCCCAGCCGCCCCAGCCTTGGCCACGACCTTCGGTGTTCGCCGCGATCATGGCGAGTGCTTCACGAAGCTCATCGTCACCCTGCGGGAAGATTTCTGCACGCGCCTCCGCGTCTTCGATGACCGTCACGACGGCAGGATCGGTGCGCCGGGCGTACCAGCGCCCGAAGTGGCCAAGAAAAGGGTCTGGGTTGCCAATCGCGCTGTCGATGGCGACGAGGTTGCTCAGCAGGTCGAACTGGCAGATGCTGCTCAGCACCTGCTCGGACGTCGGGGCGACGTCGGGGTGCAGCCATCGCAGCCTCATCGTGTGTTCCTGAGCGATGACCAGCGGTGACTTCCCCCGCGCATCCTGCGGGTCCTGCAAAAGGTTGCCGCGAGCGGCCCAGACCAGCCCGTGGAAGAGCCAGTTGCTCCAGTAGTTGGCGTCATGCACGGGCGGTGCGTGCTCCGCGAGGCGCCGCACGGTGGACCAGTGACCGCGGCGCGTCGCGAGGCCGCCGAGGGCCCACACGCGCGTAATAACCCGCAACCGCAGCTCCGCAGGGTCGACGGCCAGATCGCGCCTATCGAGATGGTCCTCAAACGTTGCGTCGTAGGTCGCTTTCAGCCCGTCGATGATCTCGCCGGCGATGTCTGTCCGACCAACCATCAAGAGTCCGCCAACGAGCGAAGCCGCCGTGTCTAGCGCGGTGTTGATCGCCTCGGAGGTCGTCTGGGGATCGATGACCGCGGTGGCCAGCGTGGGCGCGAGCAGCCGGACTGGGATCTCATCGCTGTGGCGGATCTGCTCTAGTACGGCCGCCGTAAGATCGGCTGGCTCGCCGGTCCAGGTCAAGGCGCCCAGCGGCGCTTGCGCCAGACCACCTGTGCGCTGCATTTGACGGGTGACGGCTGCGAGATCGTTGGCGAAGCTGGCGCGAGCGCGCTCGTGTTCTTCCTCGCGCATCCTCTGTCGGCAGCGGGCGACGTCGTCGTCGTTCCAAACTTCGCTCCGCGTTCCGTGACGGGCGTAGACATCGCCGCGGCGGAATTCTGTGCGGGTTCTGCCGTCGCGCTCATAGGTCCCGTCTGCGGCAAACGCGACTATCACGTCTGGGTGCGGGGCGATCGCCACCATCGCGAAGCGGTGCCCATCTACCTGCAAGCTCGTGCTCTTGACGTCGAACCCCGGGGCCAAATACCGCGCGACCTTCGCAGTGAGCGTCGCGGGGTCGAACAGGCCCGCCTGGCGTTCATCGAGACCGTCGCCGGGCTGCCCGTCATTGTCTACGCCAACGATGATGTAGCCACCCTCCATCAGCATCGCGCCGATGTCCTTGGTGATGGCTACGAGCTCGCCGCGGTTATTCAGGTCACACGAGAGCTTGAAGTCCACATCGTCGCGCTCGGCCCGATCGGACAGCACCGCGCGCAGCGTCTCCTCGTTCAGCGGGTGTGCCTGAAATGGGGCCACGACTGTCTCGACCCACGATACGCGCAGCAAGAACACGCGCTTCGGGTCCAAAGCAGCAGCCGGCATCGAGGTCACCGTGCATGAGTCGCCCTCGGT
>JACCSF010000015.1 GCA_013813135.1 Thermoleophilaceae bacterium
GGCCGCGCTCGGGGTGGCGGCGTCGGTCGGGCGCGAGTCGCTGTCATGCACGCGGCGGCCGCGCGTGGCGCTGCTGATGACGGGCGACGAGCTCACCGAGCCCGGCGAGCCGCTGCCGCCGGGCGGCATCTACAGCTCCAACGGCTACGCGCTCGCGGGGCAGATCGCGCGCGCGGGGGCCGCCCTCGCGCTGCGCGAGCGCGTGCCCGACAGAACCGACGCCACGCGCGCCGCTATCGGCGCCGCCCTCGACGCCGCGGATGTCGTCGTGGTCTCCGGCGGCGTGTCGGTCGGGCCGCACGCCCACGTGAAGGACGCGCTCGCGGAGCTCGGCGCCAAGCGGAGCTTCTGGGGCGTGAGCCTGCGCCCCGGCAAGCCGGTCTGGTTCGGCACGCGCGGCGACACGCTCGCCTTCGGCCTGCCGGGCAACCCGGTGTCGGCGATGGTCACCTTCCAGCTGTTCGTCCGACCCGCTCTGGCGGCGCTCCAGGGCGCCGACCCCGCCACCACACGCACCACCGCGGTGCTCGATCAGCCGGTCGCGCGCAACTCGCGCCGCGAGCAGGCGGTGCGCGTGCGGCTGGCCGCGGACGAGCACGGCTGGCGAGCGACGCCCACAAAGGGCGCCCAGGGGTCGCACGTGCTCACCTCGATGCTGGGCGCCGACGCGCTGGCCCTGATCGCCTCCGGCGAGGGCGCGGCCGCTGCCGGGGAGCGCGTGGAGGTGGAGCTGCTGTGAGGCGCCGCCATCCGCGCCGCCTGCTCCAGCGCCGCCAGCGCGCGCGTGCCCGCGTGAACCTGGTGCGCCAGCCCCGCTCGGACTACGCGCCGGACGGCAGCATCGGCTCAAAGCAGGTCGCCGAGGTCACGCTGCCCCGCGATGAGCTCGACCGGGTCTGGTCGGCCGAGTACCTCGAGCGGTTCGCGCGCACCTACTGGCGCTTCCTCACCCGTGTATCGCTCGGGCTGCTGCGCGTGCATTACACGGACACAAGCCGTGAGGTGGTGCTGCTCACCCGCCCCTTGCTGCTGCTGCGCTTCGGCGCGCCGGAGTACGAGATCGATGCCGACGGGGGGACGGTCACCTGGCCGATCGACCGCGGTCTGCTGGTCGCACCCAACGGCCGCGGGCGCGGCTTCCTGCGTCTGGGCGTGCGCCGCCTCCCGGCCTCCGACGGCTCGCGCCAGGCCAGCGCGGTGGTGACCTCCGAGGTCATGAACTTCTACGCGGTGATCGCCGGCTGGGGCTGGTTCGCCCGCGTTGGCCGCTTCCTCTACAACCAGACCCAGCTGCGCATCCACGTGGTCGTGACGAACGCGTTCCTGCGCTCGCTGGCGAACCTCGACCTGGAGCCGTCGGTCGTTGGGGCGCTACGGCCCGGGGCGGTCAGCCCAGGCGCTCGCCCAGGATCTCCCGAAGCTTCGCCCGGTCGTGGCGAGCGGTGATCCGGCGCACGGTGCCGGAGCGAGCGCGCATCGAGATCGACTCCGTCGTGGCGCCCTGCGGACCGATGTAGTGCACGCCGTCGAGCATCTCGCCGTCGGTCACGCCGGTGGCGGCGAAGAAGACGTCGTCGCCTGACACGAGCCGGTCGCGGTCAAGCACCTCATCGAGGTCGTAGTCCCCCTCGAGCGCCGCGCTGCGCTCCTCGTCCGAGCGCGGCCACAGGCGGCCGAGGATCTGGCCGCCTGTGCACTTGATCGCGGCGGCGGCGAGCACGCCCTCGGGCGTGCCGCCGATGCCATAGAGCAGGTCGACGGGCGAGCCCTCGGTGACCGCCACGAGCGCGGCGGACACGTCGCCGTGCGGGATCAGCCTGATGCGCGCGCCCACGTCGCGGATCTCCTTCATCGCGTCGTCGTGGCGGGGGCGGTCGAGCATGATCACCACGAGGTCGCCTACCGGCACGCCCTTCTCCTTGGCCATCAGCTGCAGCGTCTCCCCGAGCGGGCGATCGAGGTCGAGCAGGTGCGCCAGGTCGCGCGACGTGGCCATCTTCATCATGTAGAAGCAGGGTCCGGGATCGAACATCGTGCCGCGCTCGGACAACGCGATCGTGGCGATCGCGTTGGGCAGGCCCTTGGCGCATAGCTCGGTGCCCTCGAGGGGGTCGACGGCGATGTCGACCTGCGGCGGCGAGCCGTCGCCGATCTGCTCGCCGTTGTAGAGCATCGGCGCCTCGTCCTTCTCCCCCTCGCCGATCACGACGACGCCGTCCATGGCGACCGTGTCGAGCAGCATGCGCATCGCGTCGACCGCGGCGCCGTCGGCGCCCTCCTTGTCCCCGCGCCCGATCCAGCGCGCGCAGGCAAGCGCGGCGTACTCGGTCGTGCGAACCAGCTCCATTGCGAGGTTGCGGTCGGGGCCGCTGCCGCCGGAGCCCTCGGGCGGCGGGCCGACGTCCGTGTGAGCCTCCATGGAGCGGACGCTACTACGCCGACTGCGATCAGGTGTTAGCAACCTAGTTCGACGGGCCGGCGCCGGCCGAGCGGATGGGCGAGGCGCTGGAGCGCTAGATGACGCCCGGCGGCTTGCGCGGGTCGCCGTAGACGGCCTGGCGCAGGTAGCCGGCCACGAGCATCCCGGCCGAGGCGATCAGCCCGACGAAGTAGCCGATGCCAAGGCCGATGTCCACGGTGTCGCCGGGCCGGCCGAGAATGATCCCGTTGCAGAGGATCAGCACGAATGCGGTGATCCCCACGATCATCGTCACCTCGCCGGGCTTCCAGGTGAGCTTGTGACCGCGGGCGATGATCCAGGACAGGATGAAGGGCGCCGTCGCGGCGAGCGTGAGCAGGATGTCGAGCGTGTTGAACACGTGCCAGGCGTTCACGCCGTCTCCGCCGCTGGCGCCGCCGAGGCGCGAGAAGCGGTTGTCCTCGCTGGTTGTGAACCACGGCAGCCAGAGCGAGAGGAACAGCACGACCGCGGCGGCCATGCCGAGGTACTCGCCTGGCGACAGGCGTGAGGTGTCAAGGTAACCGCCCCCCTCAGCGCGCGAGGCCTCCATCGGGCGCAACGCTACAGGCCCCGGTAGCCTCCGTACAACCCCGACCGAAGGAGCCGTGCGTGGCGGTTACGAAGATCATCGAGGTGGTTGGCAGCTCACCCGAGAGTTCTGACGGTGCGGTCAAGGCCGCGCTCGAGGATGCCCGGCAATCGCTTCGCAACATCAAGGCCGTCGACGTGGTGTCGACGGGCCTGCGCGGGGAGAATCTCGACGAGTGGCGCGCACTGGTGCGCATTTCCTTCCTCGTGGAGCGAGTCTCCGAGTAGCGGCACTCCGTGTGTAACAACCCGGTAAGAGGACAGGCCTAGGCTCAAGTCCGCAGTGAGCATCGAGAGCCCCCAAACACCGCCCCTCGGAGGGGTCGAGTCGCTGTTCGAGGACGCCCGTGAGCGCACGCTCGCGCTCGTGGAGCCCGTCTCCGACGCGGACCTCGACCGCCAGCACCACCCTCTGATGAGCCCCCTCGTGTGGGACCTGGGGCACATCGCCGCCTTCGAGGACCTATGGGTGTGCCGTGAGGCGGGGCTCGAGCTGCTGCGTCCCGGGCTGGCCGAGGTCTACGACGCCGCCGAGACGCCGCGCCCGAAGCGCGGGGAGCTGCCGTACCCGCGCGGCGCGGAGGCGATCGCCTACATGCAGGCCGTGCGCGAGCGCACGCTCGCCAACCTCGACGGCGTGTCGCCGTTCATCGCGGAGATGCTGCTCCAGCACGAGCACCAGCACAACGAGACGATGCTCCAGACGCTGCAGCTCGCCGAGCCGGGCGTGTTCGCCCCGGAGCGCCCTCGGCCCGCGGGCACCGCCGCATCTGGCAGCCTGGCGATCGAGGCCGCGGCCACCGAGATCGGCTTCGGCGGCGAGGGCTTTGCCTACGACAACGAGCGACCGCGCCACCGGGTCGAGCTCGGCGCCTACCGGATCGACCGCGCGCCGGTGACGAACGCGCAGTACCTGCAATTCGTGGAGGAGGGCGGCTACCGGCGCCGCGAACTGTGGTCCAGCGACGGCTGGGCCTTCCGCGATCAGGAGGGCTGGGAGCGCCCGCTCTACTGGACCGCGGACGGGCGCGAGCGCCGCTTCGACTCGACCGAGCCGCTCTCGCGCCAGCTGCCCGTGATGCACGTCTCGTGGTTCGAGGCGGACGCCTACG
>JACCSF010000039.1 GCA_013813135.1 Thermoleophilaceae bacterium
CTCCTGCGGCGATGTCCTCGCCGGCGCGGCGGATGTTGTCGCCCGGCTCGGTGACGGGCACGCGCACGGCGTCGGCGCGCACGGGCTCCGTGCCCTCCACGGGCACCACGGCAGTGGCGCCCCGGGGCACCGCGGCCCCCGTCGAGATCGCGATCGCCGCCCCGGGACGCAGCGCCATGGTCGCCGGGTGTCCCGCGCTCGCCTCGCCGATCACCTCGAGCTCCGCCGCCTCGCCGGCGATCACGGCGTAGCCGTCCATGGCTGAGCTGTCGAACGGAGGCACCGAGATGGCGCTCTCCACGTCCTCGGCGAGCACCCGCTCGAGCGCCTCTGTCACCGCCACCGGCTCGTCCGGCAGCGGCCGTACCGTTTCCAGCACCCGCCGGCGCGCCTCCTCTATCGCGATCAGGTCCGCCATCCGGCCGCATCTTGCCAGTGGCGCGCCGACCATGAATGCGGGCCTGCTCCGCCGTTTCCGGGAGTAGGATCGTTAGACCTGCCGGCGAGATCCGGTCCATCCAGTGACCGCAAACGCATGACACCGATCCGGGGCCCACTCGCGCGCCTCGACCGCTCGCGGGACGAGCTCGCCAAGGCATGGCTCGTCCGGCTGATCGAGCGCGCCTCGCTCGACGAGATCAGCGAGCTCCCCACCGAGCAGATCGCTCGGGAGCTGCCCGAGCTGATCAGCGACATCGTGGGGTCCGTCGCCAGCGCCAACGGGGACCCGTACGAGCTCAGCGAGCAGCAAACGCGGCGGGCCGCCGCGCTGGCCGGGCTGCGCAGCGGCCGCGAGACGAGCGCCGCCGACGTGTCCCGCGACATCGCGGCGCTCCAGGCCGTCCTGGTGCGCGCTCTGCGCGACGAGCTGAGCGAGAGCGAGCCGGAGCGCTTCGCGGACGCGGTCGAGCGGCTGGCCGACGCCACGGGGGCGATCCAGGGGGCCGCGGTCGAGGAGCTGGTCCGCAGCCGCTCACGCGAGCTGGAGTCGCAGGCCAACACCGACCCGCTAACCGGCCTCGGCAACCTGCGCAACCTGCAGCGCGAGCTGGGGCACATGCTCGAGATCCAGAAGCGCTACGGCCACCCGTTCGGGGTGCTGCTGATGGACATCGACGGGCTCAAGCGCGTCAACGACTCCCAGGGCCACCAGGCCGGCGACCGGCTGCTGATGCAGGTGGCGATGGCGCTGCAACGTTCGATCCGCAGCGTAGACGTGGCCTCGCGCCTGGGCGGCGACGAGTTCTGTGTGCTGGCGCCCGAGCAGGAGTCCGCGGCGGCGATCCTGCTCGGCGAGCGGCTCGCGACGGCGGTGGTCGACGAGGTCTCGGTCGGGAGCGACCCGCCTGTCGGGCTGTCGATCGGAGTGGTGTCCTGCCCAGAGCATGGTGACGACGCCGAGGCGCTGGTCGACGCCGCCGACCGCGCCATGTACAGAGCCAAGGCGGCCGGCGACAACGTGGCCTTGGGCGAACCGGCCGCGGCAGCCGAAGTCGCCGAAGAGACGAACAACGGTTCCCCGTAGGCGCCCTACGCGGCACGCCAATCTGCCGCGGGGGTTCGGGGGCGCGAGCCCCCGGCTGCCATCACTCGATCAGGCCGTGGCGAATCCCGATCGCCACCGCCTGGGTGCGCGTCGAGGCGTCGAGCTTCGCGAGGATCCGCTTGGTATGCGTGCGGACGGTCTCGGTCGATAGGCCGAGCTTCTGTGCCACGGCGTCGGTCTGCATGCCGTCGGCGAGCATCTGAAGGATCTCGCGCTGGCGTGCGCTGAGCGTGCGGTCGCCCTCGTCGAGGACGATCGTCGACGAGAGGCCCGGGTCGACGTAGAACTCGCCTACGCGGGCGGCCTCGATCGCCCGGATCAGGTCCTCCGACGGCGAGTCCTTGCGTACGTAGCCCTTGACGCCCGCCTTGAGCGCCTCGCTGAGCAGCCGCGCGCCGCCGTCGGAGGTGAACACGACGATCGGCGCCTTCAGCGCGCCGCGCAGCTTGCCGACCACCTCGCCCACGTCCACGCCGACCCGCCACGGGTCGACGATCACGACGTCGGGCGGCTCGCCGTTCAGCGACTCGCTGGCCTCCTCGAGAGTGGCGGCGTCGGTGATCTTCGAGTCGCCGAAGGCCTGCTCCAGCACCGCTCGTACCCCGGCCCTGACGACCGGATGGTCATCGACGATGAGGCAGCGAGGGGAATCCTTCGCGCCAGGCATGGGCGCGAGCATACTCCCGCCGGTGTCGCCGTAGGCGGTGCTAGGGGCGCGGCAGCCGTCGCACGACCTCGCGTGCGACGCCGTTCGCGACACGCGCCCCGGCCGCGGCCAAGCCCGTCGCGGTGCGGATGGCGTCGCCGACAGGGTCCCCCTGCGCCGGCTGGTCGCGCGGTTCGGCCGGGCGCGGCT
>JACCSF010000081.1 GCA_013813135.1 Thermoleophilaceae bacterium
GCTCGACGCCGGGGCGCTGCGGCGTGCGGTCGAGCAGGCGGCGCCCGAGGTGGTGGTGCACGAGCTGACCGCGCTGCCGGACCGCTTCGACCGGCGCCGCTCGGACATCTACGACGCCACCAACCGCATCCGCGACGAGGGCACGCGCAACCTGCTCGAGGCGGCCCGCGCGGCCGCAGCGCGGCGGTTCGTCTGCCAGAGCATCGCCTTCGCCTACGCGCCGGGGCCGCGCCCCGAGGTCAAGGACGAGGACGCGCCGCTCAACCTCGGGGCGCCGCCGCCGTTCGCGGAGGGCGTGCGCGTGATCGGCGAGATGGAGCGAGCCGTGCTCGACGCCGACGGGTTCGAGGGGCTGGTACTGCGCTACGGCTGGCTCTACGGGCCCGGCACCTACTACGCGCAGAATGGCAGCACGGCGCAGGAGGTCCGCAGGCGCCGCTTCCCGGTGATCGGCAGCGGCGCCGGCCTGTTCTCGTTCGTCCACGTGGACGACGCGGCGGACGCAACCGTCGCGGCCGTCCAGCGCGGCGCCCCGGGCGTGTACAACGTGGTCGACGACGAGCCGGCCGCCATGCGCGACTGGCTGCCCGCCTACGCGGAGGCGATCGGCGCCAGGCGGCCGCTGCGCATCCCCGTGTGGCTGGCCCGGCTGGCCGCGGGGAAGATGGCGGCCGCGGTCAACCTGCAGCCTGGCGCCTCCAACGCGAAGGCCAAGAGCGAGCTGGGCTGGGAGCCGCGCTGGCGCAGCTGGCGCGAGGGCTTCCGCGAAGCCCCGCGCTAGCCAAACTGCCCGACGGCCACCACGAAGAACGCCGCGCCCGCGAGCACGAGCGCGATGCCGGTCGCCACGAGCGCCTTCAGCTGCGTGATGTGGCCGAGAACGCCGAGCACCATGCCGGTGGTCAGCAGGACGAACGACGCCCTCAGCAGCGAGCGCAGGTCGTCCGGCCCCGCCTCTCCGAGCCCGGGGAGATCCACCTGTGCGAGGAACAGCGAGGCGGCCAAGGACGCGAAAGTATCCTTGTGGGCGGATGAGCGACGAGTTCCAGACGATCGAGGAAGCCCGGAAGGGCCTCGGGGAGGCCGGCTATCTCGCGGACGAGTCGACGGCACTGGTCACTTTCCTGGCCGGCCGCCTCGGGAAGCCGGTGCTGGTCGAGGGTCCGGCCGGCGTCGGCAAGACGGAGCTGGCCAAGGCCGTGTCGCGCGCGACCGGCCGCGAGCTGATCCGCCTCCAGTGCTACGAGGGCCTCGACGAGGCCAAGGCGCTGTACGAGTGGAACTACCGCAAGCAGCTGCTGCGCATCCAGACCGAGGCGCGCGAGGCGGGTTGGGAACAGGTCAAGGACGACATCTTCGGCGAGGACTTCCTGCTGCCGCGGCCGCTGCTCACCGCGATCTCATCCGAGCAGCCGGTGGTGCTCTTGATCGACGAGATCGACAAGACCGACCAGGAGTTCGAGGCGATGCTGCTCGAGGTCCTGTCCGACTTCCAGATCTCGATCCCGGAGCTGGGCCGGGTGGACGCGCGCACCCGACCGCTGGTGCTCCTCACCTCGAACAACTCGCGAGAGCTGACCGAGGCGCTCAAGCGCCGCTGCCTCTATCTCTGGCTCGACTACCCGAACGTGGAGCGCGAGCTCGAGATCGTGCACCTGCACGCGCCGGAGCTCGACGAGGGGATGGCGCGCAAGCTGGTCGAGGTGGTGCACATGGTGCGCGCGCTCGATCTGAAGAAGCCGCCCTCGATCGCCGAGTCGATCGACTGGGCCCGCGCGCTGCTGCTGCTCGGCGCCGAGGACATCGACCAGGCCATGCTGCAGAAGACGATGTCGATCATCGTCAAGCACCGCACCGACCTCGACCTTGTGGCCGAGCGAGTGGGCGTGAAGCTCGGCAACGGCATTCTCGGCGCACAGCGCGCCGGCTGATCGTGGGCACTCCCGGGCTGTACGGGGGGATGCCGGAACCGCCCGGGCCGCCGGGCATGGCGCCGCGCCTGCTGGAGTTCGCCGACGAGCTGCGCCGCGAGGGCGTGGCGGTGGGGACCTCCGAGCTGCTCGACGCCTTCGATGCGCTGGACGCAGTGAGCTGGACATCGCAGGTGGACTTTCGCGAGGCGCTCGCGACCACGCTGGCGAAGTCCCAGGAGGACCGTCACGTGCTGGACGTGCTGTTCGACCGCTTCTTCTTCCGGGCCGTCGAGCGCGAGGCCGTCAACCGCGGACTCATCGAGGAGCGCTTCCAGGGCGCCGAGGGGCTCGATTTGGACGCCCTGCGCGAGCGCATCCGCGACGCGCTGCGGGCGGGCTCCGACGGCGAGATGCGCGACCTGGCCAGGCTCGCCATCGCCGCCTTCGGCCGCCAGGGCGAGGGCTCCGGCGTGATCGGCGTCGACGTCCAGCGGATCAGGCGCACGCTCGGGCTCAAGGGCGAGCGGCTCGGAGCCGAGCTGCCCGACCCCGACGCCGTGCCGCGCGATGCATTGGCGGAGTTCGAGCAGCACGTGCGCCGCGAGCTCGAGCGCCAGATGATCGAGCGCACGCGGTCGCTGCCGCCCGCCAAGCCGCTGCGCGAGTTCGACCGCAGCCTGCCGTCGAATCCGGCTCAGGACCTGTCGCAGGTCCACCGCGTGGTGGCGCAGATGAAGCGGCGCCTGGCCTCGCACGGCCGCGAGCACCGCGGCCGGCGCCGGTCGTGGCAGGTGGACGTGCGCCGGACCATGCGAGCCTCGCTCCAGACGGGCGGGGTGCCGCTCGACCTCAAGTACAGGCCGCGCCGCCCGCGCCGTCCCGAGCTGTACGTTCTCTGCGACGTGTCCACGAGCGTCACCAGCGCCAGCGTCTTCTTCCTGTCGGTGCTGCACGCCCTGCACGACCAGTTCCGCAAGCTGCGCTCCTTCGTGTTCGTGGAACGGATCTCCGAGGTCACGGACGTGTTCGAGCGCGAGCGCTCCTTCGAGGCCGTCTCGCGCAGGATCGCCACCGACGCAGGCGTGGCGGACGTGTCCGGCTACACCGACTACGGGCGCGTCTGGCTCGAGTTCCTCGAGAAGGTCGTCGACGACCTCGACCCGCGCTCGACGGTGATCGTGCTCGGCGACGCGCGCACCAACGGCCGCGAGCCGCACGCGCAGGTGCTCGCGGAGGTTGCCGAGCGGGCCGGCCGCACCTTCTGGATCAACCCCGAGCCGCGCCTCTACTGGAACTACGGCGACTCGGTGATGTCCGCCTACGAGCCCTTTTGCGACGGCGTCTTCGAGTGCTGGACCACGAAGCAGCTCGAGACGTTCGTGAACGCGATCGCGGACATCAAGACGTTCTGAGCCTGTAGGGACTGCGCGGGGCCGCCAGGCCGTAGGAGAGGCATGCGGCGGCGCTCGCGACAGCCGACACCGAGTCGCATGTGGTCGTCCTGAACGCGATCGGCTCGCGCTCTACGTCGCCGACGACGGGCCGCTCGTGGTCCAGCACATAGGCGACGGCCACGTGCTCGCGCGCACGGCCGTGGCAAGGGGCTCATACAACGTCCAGCACGGCGCCGGCCGCGTAGTCACACCCTCGCTGGACGACGGGACGGTGACGATCTTGGGCGAGCACGGCGGCGTGATCGCCCTCACGCGCATCGCTCCGGCCGCGCACGACGCCTGCCTGATCTGGCGCTGACGGGCGGACGGATCACTCGAGTCCGGGAGTCGGGTGGCCTCAGCCCGCGTCCACGTGGCGCACCACCGGTCCGCTCCATCTCCTGCCGGTGGTCCGGGCACTGAGCGAGACCGTATACCGCCGACCGCCCGGGAACCCACTCAACGGACGCCGGATTTGGTGGGTCACGCAGCCACCATCGTGGGGGAGCTCGTCGTGCCAGCGCGTGAGCACGTCCACCGGGCGGTCGCGCCCGACCGGGCTCGAGCTCTGGGCGAAGCGCAGCAGAGCCATCCCCCGCAGTCCGCAGATCCGGGCGCGCACGGTGAGCGTGGCGTTCAACACGCCGACGCCGCGGCGCGGGCGCAGTGTGAGGCGCATCCCGGTGATTCGAGCGGCGGGCGTGCCCGCCGCGAGGCGCTCCTTGGCGTTGACGAAGGTGAAGTCGCCCCGCGTGAACGGCCCGCCGCCGGTGCTCCTGAAG
>JACCSF010000082.1 GCA_013813135.1 Thermoleophilaceae bacterium
GACCAAACCAGCTCGGCCAGCGGGACGTCGAGCGCGCCGGCGGCCTTGGCGTTGGCGATCGCGGCCTCGATCTTGCCGCGGTGGCGCACGATCCCGGCGTCGCCGAGCAGGCGGCGCACGTCGCGGGCGCCGAAGCGGGCCACCGCCTCGATGTCGAAGTTCGCGAACGCGGACCTGAAGTTCTCGCGCTTGCGCAGGATCGTCAGCCACGACAGCCCCGACTGGAAGCCCTCGAGCACCATCCGCTCGTAGATGCCGCGGTCGTCGGTGACCGGCCGCCCCCACTCCGCGTCGTGGTAGGCGAGGTAGTCGGGCGTCGAGCCTCCCCATGAGCAGCGGCGCCGGCCGTCATCGCCGCGAACCAGGGCCGACCGCAGATCGCTCACCCGCTGATCGTATGGCCGCATCCGCGCGAGGTGCGTCGCCGGATGCCGGTTCGCGGGTACTCTGGCGCCGTGCGCGTGCCGGCCCTCTCACGCCCCGGTTCCGCCGCTTTGCGCGAGCGTGTCGGCGAGCTGAGCCGTTCCGACACCGGCCGCGCGGCCGGCCTCGGTGCGGCGATGATCGTGGCGAACATCCTGGCGCTCGGCTTCACGGTCGTCTTCGCGCGCGTACTGGGGGCCTCGGGCTACGGCGACCTCGCCGTGCTGCTCTCCTCCTTCATCATCATGATGGTCCCCGGCTCGGCGCTTCAGATCGCCGCGGCCCGCGAGGTCAGCCACGACCTCGCGGAGGGCAATCCGAACGCGGGGGCGGGCGTGCGCAGGTGGCTCGATCGCCTGATCGTGGCGACGGTGGTCGTTGCCGTGGTCGCCGTCCCGCTGCGTTCGCTGATCGCGACCCTGATCAACATCGACCAGGACTGGGCGGCCGCCGCCATACCGGTGACGGCGATGCTGTGGATCATCCTGTCGGTGCTGCGGGGAGTGCTCCAGGGCTTCCAGCAGTACCGGACCGTCGCCTTCAGCATCGTCGGCGAGGCTTCTTCGCGGATCGTGTTCGCGCTGATCCTGGTGGCGGTCGGCCTCGACGTGACGGGTGCCTTCCTCGGCAGCGCCTTCTCGCTGATCGCGATCGCACTGGTGCTGCTGATCCCGCTGCGGCGCCAGCTGCAGGGCGTCAACCCACAGGCGGCCGAGGACCTGCGCCTGCGCGAGCTGCTCGCCGGAGCCTGGGTGCCGGTGCTCGGGCTGACGCTGCTGCTCGCGCTTCAGGAGCTGCACGTGATCATCGTCAAGCACCAGGCCTCCGACGACGCCGCCGGCTCCTACGCCGTGGCCGCGGTGGCCGGCAAGGCGATCATGTGGATCGCCATCGGGCTCGGCCTGTACCTGCTGCCGGAGGCGTCGCGGCGGGCGAAGAGCGGCGAGGACGCGCGACCGATCCTGCTGCGCACGCTCGGCCTGATCGCCGCGATGGCGGTGCCGGCGGTTCTGATCTACAGCGTGGCCGGCGAGCCGCTGCTGCGGGTGGTGTTCGGCGAGGACCTGACAGAGGCCTCTGACGCCCTGCCCTTCCTCGGACTGGCCATGTCGCTGCTGGCCTGCTCGTACCTGTCGGTGCAGTACCTGCTGGCGATGGGCAAGGCGAGCTTCCTGTTCGTGCTCGCCGCCGGGGTGGTCGCCGAGGTGGTGCTGCTGCTCTCGATCGGCGACGACCTCACGGCGATCGCGCTGGCTCTGCTGGGAATCCAGGCGGTGTGCGCGAGCACGATCCTGACGATGGCCATGCGCACGTCCGCGCCTGCGCGCCAGGCATACGTGCCGGTCTAACGCCGCGCGAGCACTTCGTAGTCGCCGAAACGGCGCTGCGGCGCGTAGGTGCGCGCCAGGTAGCGATCGAGCAGGCGCACGCCGCTCGAGCGCCCGGCGCCGTTGTCCTCGGGCTGGTCGGCCACCGGGCTGAGCCAGCGGATCACCAGCTCGGGCCGCGACCGCTCCAGGTCGCCCACGATCTCCCGCTGCACCGGCAACGTGGTCACCACGCCGGGCTGCATGACGTCGTAGCGGGTCGGGTTGGGCCGGCCGACGAGGACGTAGACGAGCGGGTTGCCCACCCTGACCAGGTCGAAGCGCGGGTTGGCCACGAAGACCGGCCGCCCCGGTGGCACGCGCGAGCGCACGTAGCGCGACAGCTCGGTCAGCGCCCGAGCCTCGGCCGGCGGCGCCTCGACGCCGTCCGCCACGTCCACCTGGATCGCGGCGAGCGGAGGCGGGCTGAGCAGCTGGATGCGCTTGCGGTCGAGGCCCTGGAGCGCGATCAACCCCAGCACGAGCACGAGGCCCACCGTCGACGCCGTGCGCCCTGCGCGCCGTTCCGCGGCCGCGGCGGTGGCCAGCAGGACCGGCAGGACCGCGGCGAGCGGCACGAGGTGGAACACGTCCGCGCGGGCCAGCAGATACA
>JACCSF010000083.1 GCA_013813135.1 Thermoleophilaceae bacterium
GGTCCAGACGGCGCCGTTTGCCGGCGCGTCCGTGCCGAGCTCGCCCTCCAGCAGCTCGACGACCTCGAGCACGCTTATCTCCGACGGTGGCCGCGCGAAGCTGTAGCCGCCCTTCACCCCTCGCTGCGACAGCAGGATGCCCGCGCGGCGCAGCGTCGCGAACAGGCCTTCGAGGAACTGGACCGGGATGTCCCGCGCCCGCGCGATCTCCCCGATCGGCACGGGCGTGGACTGCCCGCGGCGGGCCAGCTCCGCGAGCGCCCGTACCGCATAGGGCGACTTGGTGGTGATCACCAGCACCGGCCGTCACTCTACGGTATGCGGATGCCGCCGCCGAGGCGCCTCGACCTGTGGGTGCCCCCGCTTCTCCTGATGGGCGTGATCTTCGTCCTCTCGGACCAGCCCAGCCTCGACACCGGCCTCGGACTGATCGACACGATCGGCCGAAAGCTCGTCCACTTCGGCGAGTACGCGCTGCTCTGCTTTCTCTGGTGGCGGGTCTTCTCGCACGCGCTGCCTGAGCGGCGGGCGATCCTGCTCGCCTTCCTCGTCGCGAGCTCCTACGCCGCCACCGACGAGTTCCACCAAGCGTTCGTGGACGGGCGCCACGGCACCCCGCTCGACTGGGCGATCGACAGCGCCGGCGCGGCGCTGGTCGCGCACAGGCTGCTCAGGCGGGAGCGGGCGGCGGCGTGATGTTTCGGCGCCTCCCGATCGAGTCGGCTCAGCCGCTGGTGGTCTTCGCGATCGCACGCCTCGCGATCGCCCTCGCGGCCCTGCTGGCGATCATCGTGCTCGGCTTCCCCTACCAGGGCAAGGGCGCCATCGTCATCGGCGGGCTCGCGGTGCCATGGGCGGTCGGCTGCCTGGTGGTGGCGCGGCGCGAGCCCGAGCTCGTGCTGAGCCCGTTCGTTTCCGCCGTCGATCTGCTGATCCTGCTGATCCTCGAGCTGGTCGCGCCGGACACGTACGGGGCGGTGCGCGCGGCCGCGCTGTTCATGATCGCCGCGCACGCCCACTTTCAGGGCGAGATGCGCGGAGTAATCCTCGCGCTGCTCGGCTCGACCGCCCTGGTGACTGCGTCCGTGCTGCGCGGGGACACGCCCCTCCCCGGCGAAGTGCACGCCTTCTACGAGACCGTCTTCGTGCTCTCGTGCCTGGCCACCGGGCTGGTGGTCGGCAGCCTGCGCACGGCGGAGTCGGCCAGCCGGCTGCGGGCACGCAGCCTTTCGCGCCGGACGATCCAGGCCGAGGCCGAGGTCCGCCGGCGCGTGGCGGAGGCGATCCACGACGGCCCGGTCCAGGAGCTGATCGGGCTCGACATGATGCTGTCTTCGGCCCGCAAGGCGGCGTCCGAAGGCCGCGACGACGACGCCACCCGGCTCATCGACGAGGCACGCGAGATGACCGAGCGCAACATTCGCGTGCTGCGCGACGGCATCGTGGAGCTCGGCCCGCACGCCTTCGAGGAGCTCGCCTTCGAGACCGCGATCGAGAACTGCCTTCCGATCTGGGAGCGGCGCTACGGGGTTGAGGTGCTGGCGACGATCTACCGCGTCGACCTCGCGCCCGACATGGCCGGCGACCTGTTTCGCATCGCGCAGGAGGCGGTTGTGAACGCGGGCCGCCACGCCGGAGCCGAGGCCGTGTCGATCAGCTTGAGGACGGTCAACTCCAGCCTGGAGCTGCGCGTGACCGACAACGGCAATGGGTTCGGCGAGATCGACCCGCTCGGCGCCCTGGAGCCAGGTCACCTGGGCCTGGCGATGATGCGAGAGCGCGCGGAGCTGCTCGGCGGCACGCTCGAGATCGAGACCTCGGAGCGGGGCACCCGCATCCTCGTGGTGTTCCCGCTGCCCGCGCAGCGGCTGTAGGGCGCGCCCTAGCGCGGAACCGCCGCGGCCGCGCCCGGGCAGCGCGCGCCGCGCATGGCGATCGTCGCTCGGGCGGCGATGTCCCGGGACGAGTGGCCGAGCGACACCGGGTAGCACCCCGCTGGGGCCAGCCAGCGGTCGCGGCGGATGTTCCAGTACGAGAACGCGCGCGCGTCGAGCTCGAAGCGCACGCGGGCACCGCGGCCCGGCCGCAGCGTCACCGACTCGAAGCCCCTCAGCTGCCGCGGCGGCTGGATCCTGCCGCGCGCGCCGGGCAGCCCGAGGTACAGCTGCGGGACCGCCACGCCGGTGCGGCGACCCGTGTTGACGACCTCGATCGACACCCGGGCCCCGACGCCGCGACGCGCCGGGCGGACGCGCAGGTCCCGGAACGCGAAGCGCGTGTAGGAGAGGCCGTGGCCGAACGGGAACGCGGGCTTGATGCGGCGCCGGTCGTACCAGCGATAGCCGACCAGCACGCCCTCGGTGTAGTGGACCACGTCGCCGACCCCGGGATAGCGCCTGCGGTTCCCCGCCGTGGGCAGCTCGCGTTCCCGGCGCGGGAACGTGGCCGGCAGGCGGCCGCCCGGGTCCACATCGCCGAACAGCACGCGCGCGATCGCGGTGCCGCCGGCGCTGCCCGGGTACCACGCCTCGACGATGGCCTCGACGCGGTCGCGCCACGGCGTGAGCACGGGGCCTGCCGTCTCCAGCACCACGATCGTGTGGGGGTTGGCGGCGGCCACCCGCTCGACCAGCTCGTCGCGCTTCAGGCCGGCGCCGGCGCCGCAGTCGAGCGCGAGGCATGACTTGTTGGCGCCCTCCCCCGCCGTGTCGGCGACGACGACAACGGCGGCCTCCGCGCCGCGCGCCACGTCGGCGGCTCGCCGTGGGTCGTCGCCGGGGTCGTAGCGCACGTCGACGCCCGCACCCGCCCGCGCGGCGATGCCCTCGCGCGGGGTCACCAGCGAGTAGGGCTCCACATCGGAGGAACCGCCGCCGTTCTTGTAGGCGTCGCCGTCGGCGCCGATCACCGCGAGCGACTTCAGCCGGCCCGGGTCGAGCGGCAGCGCGTCGTTGTTCTTGAGCAGCACCGTGCCCGCCTCGCCCAAGCGGCGGGCCTCCTGCGCGTGGCCGGTCCGGTCAACGCGGGAGTCGTCGTCCGCGTACGCGGCGCGGTCGAAGAACCCATAGGCGAACAGCGTGCGCAGCAGGTTGCCCACCGCGCGGTCGACGAGGGCCTGGCGCGTACGCCCTGCCGCCAGCGCCGCCTGTACGGCGGCCGGGGTGTAGTTCTCCCCGCCATCCGAGTCGAAGAACGGGAACGGCTCGAAGTCCAGCCCCGACAGCAGCCCGCTGCCGATGTGCTTCGAGGCGCCGTAGTCGGCCAGCACAAAGCCGCGGAAGCCCCAGCGGTGCCTCAGGATCTGCTGCAGGAGCCACGTGTTCTCGCAGGCGTGCGGACCGTTGAGGCGGTTGTAGGAGCACATGACCGAGCCGGCGCCACCCTGCTTCACCGCTGCCTCGAACTGGGAGAGGTAGAGCTCGATCATCGTGCGTTCGTCCACGCGCGCGTCGACCTTGACGCGACCGCCGGCGGTCGTGCCATCGGCCCGGCGCTGGCCTTCCTGGTTGTTGACCGCGAGTGCTTGACGTTCGCGATCACGCCCTGCGCCTGGGCGCCGCGGATCCACGCCACCCCCAGCTGGGCGGTGAGCTGCGGGTCCTCCCCCAGGCTCTCGAACGCGCGTCCCCAGAGCGGCGTGCGCAGCAGGTTGATCGTCGGGGCGAAGACCACGTCGTTGCCCTTCAGCTTGGCCTCGTTGCCAACCAGGGCGCCGTCGCGGCGGGCCAGCCCCCGGTTGAAGCTCGCCGCCAGTGCGATCGAGGAGGGCAGCGCCGTGCTCTGCCCCTGCCTCACCCCCACCGGACCGTCGGTCAGGTAGAGCGTTGGCAGGTCGAGCCGCGGGACGCCGAGGCCGGTGCCGGTGTGGGCGCCGGCCTGCCCCAGCACGCCGCTGGCGTCGTCGCCGCCGAGCAGGCCGATCCGCTCCACCGGCGTCAGGGCGGCCAGTAGGAGGTCTGCGCGGCGGTCCGGCGAGAGCGATGTGTCGCACCACGGGTGGTCGCCGCAGCGGCCCGCCGCCTGGGCGGTGGCGCCGGGCCATGCGGCAAGCAGGACGGCTGCGGCGGCGATCCATCCCCCTCTCACGAGGGCGGACGTTATCTGGGCTAGAGCCAGCCGCGCTCGGTGGCGATCAGAACGGCCTGCGCCCTGTCCACCGCGCCGAGCTTCGCGTACGTGTTGTGCAGGTGCGTCCGCACCGTGCTCGTCGACAGCTCCAGCTCGTGCGCGATCTGCTTGTAGACCTTCCCCTCCGCGAGCCGCTTCAGCACCTCGACCTCGCGCGACGAGAGCGGGCAGGGGTCGACGTTGCGCTTGGCCTGGCCGGAGCCGTGCGGAAGCTCGTACATGACCTCGCGCAGCTGCTCGGTGGTCAGGTCGCACGCGTGCGCGGCCTGCAGCAGCTCCTTGGGGTTGACCGGTTGAGCGTGCC
This sequence comes from Thermoleophilaceae bacterium, assembly GCA_013813135.1. Classification (GTDB taxonomy): domain Bacteria; phylum Actinomycetota; class Thermoleophilia; order Solirubrobacterales; family Thermoleophilaceae; genus JACVRW01. Next base: position 4,433 of record JACCSF010000083.1, read on the forward strand.
CGTAGTGGGCCAGCATGTCGGCCAGCCGCACGAGCGCGGGCTCGCCCTCGGCATCGTCGGCGTGGTGACGCTCGATCGCCATCGCGAGCCTGTTCGGCAGCGCCCAGCGCCTTGCGAGCACGCCGCCGACCAGCGCGTGGTCCACGCCCAGCTCGAGGCGCTCCTTGTGCAGGCGCTCCTCGGGGGTGCGGGCGTTCCCGTGGATCTGCGAGGGGTAGCCGGGGTAGGCGTGGCTCAGGACGAGCTTGCCGATGTCGTGCAGCAGCGCCGAGCAGAGCAGCTCGTCGCGGTCGTCGTACTCGAGCTCGCGGGCGAGCCGGTCCGCGGCTGCCTGGGTGGCCACGGCGTGCAGCCGGAAGCGCTCGGGCATCAGATCCCAGCCCGGGGTGCGTTCGAAGAAGTCGAAGGTGGTGGCACGCGCGGCAAGCGTCTCGACGCCCTCGGGCGAGAGGATCTCGATCGCCTCCGGGATGCCGGCGACCTTGCCCTTCTTGCGCTGCGAGTTGCGGTTGGCGATCCGCAGGACGGTGATCACGAGAGCCACGTCGGACTCGACCGCGGCGACGACCTCGCCCACGGACGTGCGGTCCTCACGCACCACCCGCAGCACGCGGTCGCGCGACTCCGCCAGCGCGGGGAAGGCCTCAAGTGCGTCGAAGGCGGCCGTCAGGCGACGGCCGTGGCCTTCGCTGTTCGGCGAGACCGCCGGCTGAGAGCCGGCGGCTGTGGTGGTGGCGGCAGCTCGCATGGGCGGTCTCCCTGGCTATCGGCAGGGCGAGACCAACGCTTGAGAGCCGCCTTCAGCCGCCCGAGGCCTTTAGCAGCGCGGAATCGATGCGCGCGAGCGTCTCCTGGCGGCCCAGCGCAGCCACCGATTCGAAGATGCCGGGCGAGACGGTGGTGCCCGCGATCGCCACACGCACGGGCTGGAACACGTCCTTGGGCTTGGCGTCGAAGCGCTCGACCACGCCGCGCAGCGCCTGCTCGACGGTCTCCACGTCGAACGCGTCGGCCTGCTCCAGCGCCTCGCGCGCGGCGCGCAGTCGTTCCGCAGCGCCGTCGCGCATGACCTTGCTCCAGGCCCGGTCGTCGAAGTCGCGCCGCTCGACCAGGAAGCCCGCCAGCGGCCAGAAGTCGGCGAGCGTCTGCATCTTGTCCTGGCTGATCTCCACCGCCTCGGTGGGCAGCTCGCGACCGGTCAACCGCTCGAGCCTGCTCTTCAGCTCCTCGACGGGCAGCCCGCGCAGGTAGCGGCCGTTCATCCAGCGCAACTTCTGCTCGTCGAACACCGCCGGGTTCTTCGACACGCGCGACAGGTCGAAGCGGTCGATCAGCTCGTCGGTGGTGAAGAAGGTCGTCGACTCGTCGTAACCCCAGCCGAGCAGCGCGATGTAGTTGCGCACGGCCTCGGGCAGGTAGCCGGACGCGCGCAGCTCCTGAACCGACGCGGCGCCGTGGCGCTTGGAGAGCTTCTTGCCGTCGGGCCCGTGCAGCAGCGGGAGGTGCGCGTAGACCGGCGGCTCCTCGCCGAGCGCGCGCAGGATCATCACCTGCCGCGGCGTGTTGGAGATGTGATCCTCGCCGCGCACCACGTGCGTGATGCCCATGTCGCGGTCGTCGACCGCGACGGCGAGGTTGTAGAGCGCGCTGCCGTCCGAGCGGCGGACCACGAAGTCCTGGATCGCCTGATTCGGCGTGGCGATCTCCCCCCGGATCAGGTCCTGGATCACCGTCTCGCCGTCGTCGGGCACGCGCAGGCGCACCGCCCCCTCGTCCTCGTAGGCGTGCCCGGCCGAGAGCAGCTGCTCGATCGCCGCGGTGTGCGCCGGCGCCCGCTCGGCCTGCGAGAGCGGGCCCTCGTCCCAGTCCAGCTCGAGCCAGCGCAGCGCGTCGAGGATCTGCTCGACGTTCTCCGGCGTGGAGCGCTCGCGGTCGGTGTCCTCGATGCGCAGCACGAAGGCGCCGCCATGACGGTGCGCGAGAAGCCAGTTGTACAGTGCCGTCCTCGCGCCGCCGATGTGCAGCACGCCGGTTGGCGACGGAGCGAAGCGAACCCTCATTCTCCCGATGCTAATTGGCGCCCACGTGTCGACGGCCGGCGGCCTTGCGCAGGCGCACGAGCGCGGCGTCGAGCGCGGGTGCGACGCGATCCAGGTCTTCAACCAATCGCCGCGCCAGTGGCGCCCCACTCGCTGGAAGCCCGACGACGTCGCGGAGTTCCTCGAACTGATGAAGGGCGAGGCGATCAAATCGGTGACGATCCACGCCGTCTACCTGATCAACCCGGCCACCAAGGACCGCGAGATGCGCCGCAAGTCGGCCGACTCGCTGATCCACGCGCTGCGGATGGGTGACGAGATCCGCGCCGACGGCGTGGTGCTCCACCCCGGCTCCACGGTCGGAGAGCCGCACGATGAGGCGCTGCCGCGGGTCGGGGAGATGCTGCGCCACGCGCTGTCGGAGTCGGACTCATGCCGCCTGCTGCTGGAGGACACCGCCGGGGCCGGGAACACGCTGGGGCGCTCCTTCGAGGAGCTGCGCGAGCTGATCGACCTGGCGGGCGGCGACAAGCGCATCGGCGTCTGCCTCGACTCCTGCCACATGCTCGCCAGCGGGTTCGACATCCGCAGCGCCGACAAGCTCGCCGGAGTGGTCGACGACTGCGCGAAGGTCGTCGGCATGCGCCGGCTGCGCTGCCTGCACCTGAACGACTCGCAGACACCGCTCGGCTCGAACCGCGACCGCCACGCGCCGCCGGGCGACGGCGAGCTCGGCCCGCGCGGCTGTGCCGCCTTCCTCTCGGAGCCGCGCTTCGAGAAGCTGCCGGTGCTGTTCGAGGGACCAGGCGTGGAGGGCAAGGCGCCGGCGAAAGCGGACATCGACAAGATGCGCAAGCTGCGCGCCAACGGCATGCGGGCGCGCAAGCGGCGCGGCGGCTAGCCGGCCGGCGCGATCGTCACGGTCGTCTTGAACACGCGCGTGGTCGCACCCGCGGTGAACTGCTGGCCCGGGTTCCCCGGGCCGAGCGGCACTGAGATGCGCAGCCGGCCGCGCGCGCTCGCGCTCAGCGAGCGGCGCACCAGACCCTTCGGCGTGTGGAGCACGATTCGGTAGGCGTGGCGCGGCACGAACAGGCGGGCGGTGGAGACCGTTGCGCTGCCGCTCCCGGACAGCGAGAAGCCGCGCCGGCCGGCTTTGGCAAGGCGACTGAACTCCATAGCCGGCCGCTTCACGCGCACGCCCCAGCCGTAGGCCGCGTAGCTCGGCTCCGCCGCCGTGAACGTCATCTTCGCGGGCGGGCGCGAGCCCCCACGCAGGCGAGCCATGATCGCCGGCAGCGTCTGTCTGAGGCCGCGGTTCCAGTACGCCCAGAGGTGATGCCCCGGGCCGTAGTCGTCGAACACGTGAGGTATCCCGAGCTCGCGCAGCCGCTGGTGGACCGTGAAGGCCTGCGCGGCGACGCCGACCTCGGTGATGTCGAGGTCGGGACCTCCTCCGAACGGGCCCCCGGGCTGGCCGTTCCCGGTACGCAGCCAGAGCGCCAGGCCGCGTAGGTTCTCAGCCAGATCCCACGGGTTGTGGGCGCGCCAGCGCACCTCTTGGGTGGCGCGCGGGCCCCACAGCGAGCCCGGCGGCCCGCCGTCGGCGGCAGAGATCGAGTCGATGATCTCCGGGGCCACGCCGGGCGGCGTGCTCGTGTCCACGGCGCCCGACAGACTGAGCGCGGAGGTGAAGAGGTCCGGGTGGCGCGCGGCGTAGCTGAACGTGCCGAAGCCGCCCATGGAGAGCCCGGCGATGGCACGGCCGGCGCCCATGGCACGCGTGCGGTAGCGGCCGTCGATGAACGGGATCAGGCGCTTGATGTGCCAGTTCTCCCAGCGCGGCGTCCCTCCCCGGCCGTTGTTGAACCAGTTCGTGTAGAAACCGCCCTTTCCGGCGTTGGGCATCACGACGATCAGCGGGAGCGCGGCCGTCAGTGACTCGGCATCGCCCTGGCCCTCGGTCGTCCACGAGCGCTGGTCGCCGCTGGCGCCGTGCAGCAGGTAGAGCACCGGGTAGCGTCGCGCCGGATGCTCGCGGTAGCCCGCCGGGAGCAGTACGCGCACGGCTGTGGAACCGGCCAGCTCAGAGGTCCGCAAGGTCAGCTCCTGCAGGCGCGGCGAGAGGCGCTGCGAGCCCAGCACCTGCGGGTCCTCGGCGGCCGCGGCGGGCGCGGCCCAGGCGGCGCAGGCGAGCACGGAGGCAAGTGTCAGCTGGCGAAGCCTGCTCGGCACGTTGCTCACGCTTCGTCGCGGGCGCGCGTGAGCTGGGACGGGTCCAGCGGCGGGTCGGGCTCCAGCCCCGTGCTGGCGATCAGCATCGCGATGGCCGTGTAGTTGCCGATCACGAGCAGCAGCTCGACCACCTGGCGCGGGCCGAGCCGGCCGGCCAGCTCTGCCACCTGCTCCTCGGATGCGGCGCCCTCTGTGACGGTCGTGCGCGTGAGGCGCAGCACCAGCGACTGGTCGGCGTCGAAGGCCGGGTCGTCGTCCCTGCCGGCCTCGATCGCCTCGACCTGCTCGCCGCTGGCGCCGACCGCGCGGGCGATCGGGTCGTGCTGCACCCACTCGTAGCGCGAGCCGACGAGCTGCGCCACCTGCAGGATGGCCAGCTCACGCAGGAGCGGATCGAGCTCGAGCCGCGTCAGCAGCGACCCGCCGTACTGCAGCCAGGGCCCGTACGCGGTCTCGGCGTGCGCCACCATCCGGAACAGCCTCAGCGGCGCCGGGTGGGCTCCGTCGCTCGGCTCGGTGAGCGGCAGTCTGGGCATGCGGCCACCCTACCTCCCAGGCGCCCTCGCCGATCGGTCGGGCGGGCCTAGAGCTCGTCGCGCAGGTCGAACGCCTCGTCGGCGTCCTCGAGCTCCGGCTTGCGGAAGAAGTGCGGGTTCACGCAGTCGAAGGCCTCCGTGTAGCCGTCGTAGGCGCGCTCGACCGTCGAGCGGCACTGGGGCAGTGGCATGCCGGTCATCTTCACGCCGCCGAAGCCGTGGCGGGTGCGCTCGGCCTGCTCGAAGAGCTCCACGTCGATCTCGCCGCGGAAGACCTTGTTCATGCAGCCCATGAAGCGGCGGCCGGTCTCCTCGTCGTCGTAGAGGTAGAGGAACTGGCAACCCGACGCGATGCAGCCGGACGGGTGGACGACGCGGTCGCAGAACGAGCAGCACTGGCGGCACTCATGCAGGTCTGCAGACGTTCTGGCGGGTATGGGCGCCACTCGGAAAGTGTAGTAGCGCGCTTCGTCTCAGGCGACGACGCGCGCCGCGCCGTGCAGCGCCGACAGCTCGGACTGGCAGGCGGTCGAGCCGGAGACCTTGAACTCAGGGCCGAGCACCAGCCGCCTCGGACCCACCGCGAGCAGCAACTCCTGCTCGCCCGGATGGTGCCCGACGACCTCTTTCAGCTCCTCCAGGAACGTGTCGGGCACGCCCGGGGAGACGTGCAGGCAGACGCGCCGCACGATCGCCTCGGTGACCGCGGCCTCCGTCGCCCGCAGCACCTCCTCCTCGCTCGGGTCGAAGGGCTCCACCTCCTGTGCGACCAGCTTGGTCTCCCCCGCCTCCTTGTGATCCACGCGCCCGCGCACGATCACGAGCTTGTCCACGTCGACCTTGTCGGCGTTCGCGGCGTAGGCGGAGTTGAACACGAGCAGCTCGACCTGGCCCTCGAGGTCATCCAGCGTGGCGAACATCATCGGATCGCCCTTCTTGGTGCGGATGCGCTTGCACTCGGCGATCATTCCGCCGACCATGACCCACTCGCCGTCCTTCTTGCCGCTTAGGTCGGCCAGCGAGCAGTCCACCTTGGCCCGCAGCGCGTGGCGCACCTCCTTGAGCGGATGGCTCGAGAGGAACAGCCCCAACGTCTCCTTCTCCCATGTGTTCAGCTGCCTGCGGTCGTCGGGCAGCGGCGGGATCGGCAGGTCGTGGTGCGCGACGGCCTCGTCGCTGCCGCCTTCCAGGTCGAAGAAGGAGCTCTGGCCACTGAGGGCGTCCTGCTGTGACTGCGCGCCCGCCGCCTGCGCCTGGAGCAGCACCTGCATCACGCCGGTGCGCGTGCCGGTCAGCGAGTCGAAGGCGCCGCATTTGACGAGCGACTCGCTCGCCTTCTTGTTAACCGCCTGGCAGTCGACGCGCCGGCAGAAGTCCCAGATCGAGGTGAACGGGCCTTCCTCCTCTCGCGCGCGCTTGATCGCCTCGACGGCCAGGTAGCCGAGGCCCTTGACGGCGTCGAGGCCGAAGCGGATGTTGCCCTCGACCACCTTGAAGTCGTGCCCCGACTGGTTCACGTCGGGCGGCAGGACCTCGATCCCCATGTCCTCGCACTGGGCAACGAAGAAGGGCACCTTGTCCTTGGTCGACATCACCGAGGAGATCAGCGCCGCCATGTACTCGGCCGGGTAGCTCGCCTTGAGCCACGCGGTGCGGTAGGAGATCAGCGCGTAGCAGGCGGCGTGCGAGCGGTTGAAGGAGTAGTCCGCGGCCGCCTCGTTGACCGCCCACAGCTCCGCGATCACGGGCTCGGAGGTGCCGGTGGCGCGGGCGCCCTCGAAGAAGCGGTCCCTGAGCGCGGCCATGCGCTCGCGCTGCTTCTTGCCGATCGCCTTGCGCAGGTCGTCCGCCTCGGGGCCCGAGAAGCCGGCGATTCCCTTGGCGATCTGCATCGACTGCTCCTGGTAGAGGATCACCCCGCGCGAGGACTCCGTGATCGGACGCAGGCGCTCGTCCGGGTAGTTGATTGCGTCGGGGTTGCGCTTGTTGCGCGCGTAGGTGTCGATGTAGCGCATGGCGCCCGGGCGGTAGAGCGAGACCAGGGCGACAAGGTCGTTGAACTCGGTCGGCCGGACCTTCTTGAGGGCGTCGCGCATGCCGTCGGACTCGAACTGGAACACGCCCACGGAGTTGCCGCCGGCCAGCATCTCGTAGGTCTTCACGTCGTCGAGCGGCAGCGTGGTCATGTCCGGCCGCTCGCCGGTCGACTGCTCGATGATGTCGAGCGCGGCCTCGATCACGTCGAGGTTGCGCAGCCCGAGGAAGTCCATCTTGAGCAGGCCGATCTCCTCGATCGGCTTCATCGGGTACTGAGTCACCGTCCGGTACGAGCGCTCGCCGTCGCCCGCCGAGGCGCTCTTGTCCTCCGCCAGCTGGAGGGGCACGATGTCGGTCAGGGGCCGGTCGGCGATCACCACCGCCGCCGCGTGGATCGAGGCGTTGCGCACGATCCCCTCGAGCCCCTTCGCAACCTCGATGATCTGGCGCGCCTCGGGCTCGGAGTCGTAGACCCGCCGCAGGTCGGCTTCCTCGGTGAGGTACTGGTCGAACGACTTCGATCGGCCCATGATCGGCTCGGGGATCAGCTTCGCGATGCGGTCGCCCGCGCCGTAGTCGAAGCCGAGCACGCGGGCGGCGTCGCGCGTGGCCGCGCGCGGGAACATGCGACCGAACGTGATGATCTGGGCGACCGACTCGCGACCGTACTTGTCGGCGACGTACTGGATGACGCGGTCGCGGCCCTTGACCGAGAAGTCGATGTCGATGTCCGGCATCGAGATGCGCTCGGCGTTGAGGAAGCGCTCGAAGAGAAGGTCGTACTCGATCGGATCGACGTCCGTGATCTGGAGGGAGTACGAGACGATCGAGCCGGCCGCCGAGCCGCGCCCCGGGCCGACGGCGATGCCGTTGTCCTTGGCGAACTTGACGAAGTCCCAGACGATCAGGAAGTAGGCCGAGAACCCCATCTTCTCGATCACGCCCAGCTCCAGCTCGAGCCGCTCGACCGCTTCGGCCGACGGCGGGTCGCCGTAGCGGCGGCGCAGCCCCTCGTGGGCGAGCCGGCGCAGGTACGCCTCCTCCGGCTGGCCCTCGGGGGTCGTGAAGCGCGGGATCAACATCTTGCCGAGCTCCATCTCGATCTCGCAGCGTTCGGCGATCTCGAGCGTGGTGGCGATCGACTCGGGCCATTGTGCGAAGGCGGCCGCCATCTCGTCGGAGTCCTTGAGGAAGAACTCGTTCGTGTCGAAGGAGAGCTTCGGCGCGGCTAGCGTGCTCTTGGTCTGCACGCACAGCAGGGCCTTGTGGTTGTCGAAGTCCTCGCGCCCCAGGTAGTGGACGTCGCCGGTCGCGACGAGCGGCCGTCCGAGCTCCCGAGCGATCCGCACGATGCCCTCGTTGGCCTTGTCCTGCTCGGGCACGCCGTTCTTCTGGACCTCGAAGTAGACGTCCTCGGTCCCGAACACCTGCAGGAGCGCATCGACGTGGGCGCGCGCCTCGGTGCTCACGTCGTCGACGAGGCGCCGGCAGAAGCGCGACTGCAGGCAGCCGGTGAGCGCGATCACGCCCTCGGAGTAGCGCTCGAGCAGCGGCAGGTCGACGTTGGCCTTGCCGCGCTTGTAGCCCTCGAGGTAACCGGCCGAGCTCAGCTTGACGAGGTTGCGAAAGCCCTCGTCGCTGGCGCCGAGCAGGGTAAGGTGGTTGCGCTCGTAGCGCACCTCCTCGGTCTTGCAGTCGTCGACGAAGTAGGCCTCGAGGCCCGCGATCGGCTTGATCCCATGGCGCTTGCAGGCCTGGTAGTGCTCTACGGCGCCGTTCATGACGCCGTGGTCGGTGAGGCCCAGGGCCGGCTGGCCGAAGGAGGCCGCCCGCTCCGCCAGCGCATCGATGCGGCAGGCACCGTCGAGGACGGAGTACTCGGAGTGGACGTGGAGATGGGCGAACGACGCGGACGGCACCGGGCGCTGAATATACGTCTGGGCTCGGACCCCAAAGGGGGGGCCCGCCGGGGCCCAGGCCGCTATCTCCGGATGTTCATGGGGCGCGCGAGTGGCCCCGGCCGCGTGGGTCCCTGGCGATCGACGCGGCGTTCGGCTCCCACAGCTGGATGCGGTTTCCCTCGGGGTCCTCGAGCTCCGCGAAGCGTCCGTTTGGGTACGGCTCGGCGTGGGGCTCGACGGTCACGCCCGCTGTGCGCAGCCGGTCCACGATGCCGTCCAGATCGACGACGCGGAAGTTGATCTTCCAGGTCTTCTCCGGCGCGCCGAAGGAGTCCGAGTCCTGCGAGAAGGCCGAGAACACCGTTTCGCCGCGATCCTGGAACCAGCCTGGGTCGTCATAGTCCTGCGAGTCGATCATCACGACGCCGAAGTGATCCGCGTACCAGCGGTTGAGCGCGTCTGGATCTCGGGCGCGGAAGAAGAACCCGCCGATCCCGGTCACCTTTGCGGTCAAGCCTGGGCCTCGGCCGCGCGCTTGAGGTTCTCCAGCCAGGCGCGCAGCGAGCCGTCCCACGCGCCCTGCAGGGTCTGGATGTCCCAGATGGTCTGAATCGGTGCGTGGACGACGATCTCGTCGCGGGTGATGACCGGCGCGGCGGTGTCGATTTCCATCGGTGCCTCCTTGGGAGTCGCCGATCAGCGTACGCGCCGATCCCGCCGCTTGCCCATCAGGTACGCGAGCTCGAGCTCCCACGGAGCCCCCGCGGACGCGACGCCCTCGTCCTCGAGCCATCCGAACAGGACCGGGTACGCCTCGTCCGGGGAGTCGCTCCGGCCCGCGCCGGCCCGGATCGTCCCGCACGGCTGCGAGCCTGGCTCCTGGCCTCGTGATGGATCCTGCATTCCACTGCCTCCGGGTGCGTTTGCCCCCTATGACCCCGCGACCTCTCGGAACTCATCGGAGCGGTCTCGCTCGAGCGGCGCTCCTATCCTGCGAACGTGCCCTCAGCGCGCACCGACGGCCACCCGGAGCGGTGGGGAGACGACCCGAAGCTGCGCGCCCTGCTCGGTGAGCAGGGCGCGGCAGGCTTCCGTGCCATGTTCGACGGCTTCCCCGAGGCGGTCGGAGTCCTCTGGGCACTGCGCGACGGCAACGGGCGCATCGAGGACTTCGCCTTCGGCTACGGCAACCCGTCGATCCTGCGCAGCTTCCGCATACCTCCCGAAACGCGCGACCGCTACACGCTCTTGGAGGCGCTGCCGCGGATGCGCGACAGCCGCGCCTTCGACGCCTACGTCCGGACCTGCGACGCCGGCGAGCCGTGGGTCGAGGAGATCACCTACGACACGCCGTTCGGAGACGGCTACATGCTGGGAACCTTCGCGCACCGCACCGCGCGACTCGGTGACGGGGTGATGGTCTTCCTCACCGACGTGACCGAGCAGCGGCGGATGGAGGCGGACCTGCGCGGGTACGCCGACGTCGTGGCCCACGACCTGCGTGAGCCGGTGGCCAACATGGCGCTGCTCGTCAGGGTGCTGGAACAGCGGGCCGACGAGCCGCCGCGGCCCGACGTGCTCGACATGCTGCGGGAGGGCATCGAGCGGTCACAGGAGCTGATCGACGCGGTGCTGGTGTACGCGCGCATGGGCGAACTGAGCCCCGAGCGGGTGGCGCTGGACCAGTTGGTGGCCCAGGTAGCCGAGGATCTGCGCTCGAGGTTAGCCGAGGCCGGCGCGACCCTGGCGGTCGGAAAGCTGCCCGAGGTCGAGTGCGATCCCCGGCAGCTGCGGCGCGTGCTTCAGAACCTGGTTGGCAACGCCGTTAAGTTCCGCGGCGACGCGCCACCGCACGTCGAGGTGTCGGCGCTGCGCGGCAGTGAGGAGTGGGTGGTGACCGTGCAAGACAACGGCGTCGGGGTCGACCCCGAGCAGGCGACCCGCATCTTCGGCATGTTCTCCCGCGTCGACAGCGAGGCCGACGGAATAGGCATCGGCCTGGCGGTCTGCCGGCGCGTCGTGGAGGCGCACGGCGGACGCATTTGGGTCGAGCCCGCGGAGGGCGGAGGCAGCGCCTTCCGGTTCACGATGCCGCTCTAGGGCGCCTACTCCTCGCCCGACGTCGCCTTTGCGATCGCCAGCCCGCCGATCAGCACCAGCAGCACCGTCGCCGCTGCTCCCAGCTTGACCTTGTTGCGCGCCATCTTGCGCTTTGCCACCCGCGTCGCCACCTGCCACACGGCCCAGCCCAGCACGGTGTAACCCCTGGAGCTCATTCGTCCTCCGTTTCCCGGTTACGGATGTTGTACGCCATTCGCGACTGCAGCGACCAGATCTCGATGAACCCAGGGCTCGCCTGCTGTGAGAACAGCCCGCCCGACTCGCCGAACCCTGCCAGCGCCGGGTCGTAGAGCGCGTTCGGCGAGCGCCGCGCCACCGGGCGCACGCTGCCCTTGAACAGCCGCACCGTCACCTCGCCCGTGACCTGCTCGTTCACGGCGTCCATGAAGGCGTTCAGGTCGCCCAGCAGCGGCTCGTACCAGAGCCCCGCGTACACGAGATACGCCCAGTGCTCGTCCAGACGCGGCTTGAAGGTGTTCTGGTGGATCGTCCCGACCAGTTTCTCGAGCTCCTTGTGCGCGCTCAGGATGATCGCCGCCGCCGGCACCTCGTATATGTCGCGCACCTTCAGCCCGACGATGCGGTCCTCGATGTGGTCGACGATCCCCGCGCCGTGGCGCGCGCCGATCGCCCCGGCGCGCTCGAGCAGCTCGACCAGCGCCAGCGACTCGCCGTTCAGCGACACCGGTACGCCCCGCTCGAACCCGACCTTCACGTCCTCCGGCTCGTCCGGCGCCTCCTCGGGGCGCGTGACCAGCTGGAACACGTCGTCGCGCGGCGGCTCCGCGATGTCCTCGATAGGCCCGCCCTCGGAGGAGCGGCCCCAAAGGTTGTCGTCGATCGAGTAGGGCGGCGTCTCCGTGCCGCCCTTCACCGGGATCCCGTGCTCGCGCGCGTAGGCGATCTCCTCCTCACGCCCCATCTGCCACCCGCGCACGGGGGCGATGATCTTCATCGCCGGATCGAGTGCGATCACCGTGGACTCGATGCGCACCTGGTCGTTGCCCTTGCCGGTGCAGCCGTGGGCGATCGTGTCGCACTCGGTCCTGCGCGCGTACTCGACCGCGAGCTTGGCGATCAGCGGACGCCCGAGAGCGGTAAAGAGGGGGTAGCCGCCGCCATACAGAGCGTTGGCCTTGATCGCCGGCAGCACGTAGTCGCGCGCGAACTCCTCGCGGGCGTCGACCACGTGGCAGTCGAGCGCCCCGAGCTGGAGCGCCTTGCCGCGGATCACCTCGTAGTCCTCGTCGGGCTGGCCGAGATTGACCGTCAGCGCCACCACCTCGGCCTCGTACTCGTCCTGGATCCACTTGAGCATCACGCTCGTGTCGAGCCCGCCCGAATAGAGCAGCAGCACGCGGCCGACCTCGCCGGGCTCGGCCTCGTACGAGGCGGTCTTGCTCAGGGTGCGGCGCTGTGTATCGGCCATCGCGGGCCGGGACGCTAGCGAAGCGGATCAGGCGACCATGCGCGGCGCCACCTCGTGCCCGCGCGCGGCCCGCACGAGCCCGCGGAACAGCGAGAGGTGCTCGGGCCGGTCCACCAGGCATTCGGCGTGCCACTGCACGCCGAACGTGAAGCGGCGGCCCGGCGCCTCGACCGCCTCGACGATGCCGTCGGGGGATCTCCCCGCGACGGCCAGCCCGCGGCCGAGCGCGTGCAGCGCCTGGTGATGGAAGGAGTTGACCTCCACGTAGCGCCTGCCGATCACCTTGGTCAGGCGGCTGGCGCGGGCCAGCGTAACGCGGTGCGAGGGCTCGCCGCTTATGCACTCCTGGCGGTGGTTGAGGCCGCCGTCGAGGTCGGGCAGGTGCTGGTGGAGCGAGCCGCCGAGCGCGACGTTGAGGACCTGCATGCCGCGGCAGATGCCGAGCACCGGCAGTCCGCGCGTCACGGCGGCGCGCGCCAGCTCCAGCTCGAAGCGGTCCAGCTCGGGCTCGGTCGGGCCCAGCTCCGGGTGCGGCAGGACGCCGTAGGCGGACGGATGCAGGTCGGGTCCGCCGGAGAGGCAGACGGCGTCGAGGCGCCCTAACAGCGAGTCGATCGCCTCGGTGCCCACCGGCGCGAGGATCACGGGGATCGCCCCTGCCGCGCGCAACGCCTCGAGGTAGCGCTCGCCGAGGGCGAGCTCCGTGCGCGGCGGCTCGCCCTGCGCGACCAGCTCGCGGTCACCCGCGGAGCGGACCTCGGACGTCGACACGCCCACGAGTGGCGGCTGGCTCACCACAGCACCCACGTGTCCTTCCCGCCACCGCGCTGAGAGCTGTTGACCACGAGCGCGCCGCGCTCGAGCGCGACCCGCGTCAGGCCACCGGGCGCCACCGCCGCGGCATCCGGCGTGAGGAACACGAACGGACGCAGATCGACATGGCGCGGCTCCAGCCGGCCGTCGATGACGGTTGGGTGACGTGAAAGCATGATCGTGTCTTGAGCGACGTAATCGTGGGGATCCCTGCGGATAGCCTGCGCCACTTTTCGTAAATCCGCCACATCTGCATGCGGGCCCACCACGACGCCGTGGCCTCCGTGGCCGGTTCTCGGCTTCACGACAAGCTCGTCGAGGCGGTCCAGCACCTCGGTCAGGGAGCTGTCGAGGTCGTAGGTGTGCACGGAGGGCAGCAGCGGCGCCTCGTGCAGGTAGAAGCCGATCATCTCCTCGACGTAGGCGTGTACGAGCTTGTCGTCGGCCACGCCGGTGCCGAACCCGTTCACGCAGGTGAGCGTTCCGGCGCGCAGCGGCTCGTACAGCGCGGCGCCGACGCTGGTCAGCCGCCCGTGCTCGTCGGTCATGCGGTCCTCGTCGGTGCGGCGGTAGACCACGTCGACCGGGCGCCGGCGGCCGTCGATCAGCGCGTGCAGCCGCCCGCGCGAGGCGTCGAGGTCGCCGAGCGTGACCAGCGGGATGCCCAGCTCGGTGGCGATGCGCCGGTGCTCGTACCACGCCGTATTCGCCGGCCCGTCGCTCAGCAGCACGAGCGCGCCCTCCGGGGCGACCGCCGCGAGCGTCCGCTCCAGCAGCGCAAAGGCGCCGTCGAGCGGGCGGCGTGCGTCCACGAGCTCCGGCAGAGCCGCAGCGACGCTGGCGCGCCGCCGTCATGTAGGCGATCCCCGAGGGCGTGCGCACGTTGTCCTCCAGCACGCGCAGAATCCCGTCCGCGCCCCTGACCACATCTAGCCCCGCCACTCCGATGCGCACCGGCGGCGCCGGCAGCTCGGCCAGGCGCGGCTCGAGGTGGTCGCAGGTCTCGATCACGCCCGCCGGCACAACCCCTGCTTTCACGATCTCCCGCTCGCCGTAGACATCGGCCACGAAGGCGTCCAGGGCTCGAACGCGCTGGATCAGCCCGGCCTCGAGCGCCTCCCACTCCTCCGCGCCGAACACCCGCGGCACGGAATCGACGTGAAAGGGCCGCGGGTCCTGCTCGCCGCCGAAGGCGACGCCGGTCCCAACGGCCGCAGCGCCCGCCCGCTTCGCCAGCTCCTGCGCGCCGATCTCCGACATGCGCCGGAACAGCTCGGCGTACTGCGGGCGCGGAGCGCCGCCCGGCAGCAGGGCCTCGTCGTAGAAGCCCGGTTCGGGGTCGTAGGAGAACGGCGCTCACGGAGCCGTCAGAGAGCGCGACAGGCGGCGCCGATACCTCGCCCATCGTGGCAGCCTCGCCGCGCTCGCACCGCCTTGCTTTGGACCGCTGGCCAAAGATCGCACGCCGGAAATCGACAGGCGGTCGAGCACTAGGCCGCGGGCAGGGCGCCGATGCGGCCCACGGCCTCGTCGATATCGGCCTCGCTCACGTTCAGCGGCGGTAGCAGCCGCACCGTGTCCGGGCCGGTGGCGTTCAGCACGAGTCGCTGCTCGGCCAGGGCGCGCGCGACCAGGCCGGGGCCGTCGGCCGCGTGAAAGGCCAGCATCAGGCCGATGCCGCGCACGTCCAGCCCGATCTGCTCCAGCCCCAGGCGCAGGCGCTTGCCCTTGGCCCGCACGCCGGCGCTGAAGCCCGCGTCCTCCACGACGTCCAGCACGGCATTGGCCGCGGCCGCCACCACCGGCCCGCCCGCGAACGTCGAGCCGTGGTCGCCGGGCGCGAGCACGTCGGACACGTCGGGGCTCGCGACGCAGGCGCCGATCGGAAGGCCGCCGCCGAGTCCCTTCGCGAGCGTCATCACGTCGGGCCGCACGCCTGCGTGGTCGAAGCCCCAGAGCGCCCCGGTGCGGCCGAGTCCGCACTGGATCTCGTCGCAGATCAGCAGCGCCCCGTGCTCGTCGCACGCCGCGCGCGCGGCCTCGAGCAGTCCGCTCTCGAGCGGGTGGATGCCGCCCTCGCCCTGCACGGCCTCGACGATCACGGCGGCCGTACGCCCGTCGACCGCGCGCACGAGCGCCTCGGGGGCGGCCGGCACGGCGCGGAAGCCCGGGACGAGCGGCGCGAACGGCGCCTGCTTGGCCTCCTGCGGCGTGGCCGAGAGCGCTCCGTAGGTGCGCCCGTGGAAGCCGCGCTCGAGCACCACGAACTCGCCGCCGGCGCGCCGCTTGCGGGCCAGCTTGAGGGCGCACTCGATCGCCTCGGCGCCGGAGTTGGTGAAGAACACCCCGCCGCCCAGGGAGAGCTCGGACAGCCGCGCCGCCAGGAGCATCGGCGGCTCGGTGTAGAAGAGGTTGCCCACGTGGATCAGGCGGCCGACCTGTTCGCGCACCGCCTCTACCACCGCCGGGTGGCAGTGCCCGAGCAGCGACACCGAGATCCCGCAGAGGAAGTCGAGGTACTCGTTGCCCTCGTCGTCCCACAGCCGGGTGCCCTCGCCGCGCACGAACTCGACCGGATTGCGGGCGTACGTGCCCATGACCGCCTCGCGCTCGAGCTCTTGAAGCGACGCTAGGGCCACAGCTTGGTGCCGATCCCCTCGTTCGTGAACAGCTCCAGCAGCAGCGAGTGCGGCCGGCGGCCATCCACGATGTGCGCGTTGCCCACGCCCGCTTCGAGCGCCCGTACGCACGCCTCGAGCTTCGGCCGCATGCCGCCGCTGACATGCGGGAGGCGCTCGCGCACCTCGGCCGCCGTGGCCTCGGAGATGCGGCTGTCCGGGTCCTCGGGGTCGGCGCGCCAGCCCTCGACGTCGGTGAGGAAGATCACCTTGAACGCGCCCAGCGCCTCCGCCACGGCCGCCGCGGCGGCATCGGCGTTGACGTTGTAGGAGTTGCCCTCGCGGTCGGCGCCGACCGAGGCCACCACCGGGATGTAGTCCTCGGCGATGTGCAGCAGCACGCCGACGTCCACCTGCTCGATCTGCCCTACGAAGCCGATGTCGGTCTCGCCCGTCGCGAACTGCTTGCGCACGGTGAACAGCAGGCCGTCGTCCCCGCACAACCCGACCGCCGGTTGCCCGTGCCGGTTGATGCGCAGCACGATGTCCTTGTTCTGCTTGCCGACGAGCACCATCTTGGCCACCTCGACCGTGGCCGCATCGGACACGCGCAGGCCATCGACGAACTTCACCTCCATGCCGAGCCGCTCCATGTAGCGGGTGATGTCCGGCCCGCCGCCGTGCACCACCACCGGGTTCAGCCCGACGTACTTGAGCAGGACCACGTCGCGCGCGAACTCCTCCTTGAGCTCGGGATCGGTCATCGCGGCGCCGCCGTACTTGATCACCACGGTCTTCCCGTGGAAGTCGCGGATGTAGGGCAGCGCCTCGAGGAGGGTGGCTACGTCTCTCACGACGTGTACTCCGCGTTGAAGCGGGCGTATTCGGGGCTGAGGTCGCTGAAGAAGACCTCGGTCTCGCCGCCCTCGCCCGGGATCGTGAGCATGTACTCGACCTCGTCGCCGGCGACCAGCTCCTCCAGCTCGCGCAGGTCGGCGGCGGTGAGCCCGACCGCGTCGCCGGCCGAGACCAGCTGGCGGCCCTCGATCTCCAGATCGGCGACGAACGGGTCGCCCGGCGGCCAGGCCTGGCCGGCCGCCTGCAGGATGCGGCCGAAGTTGGGGTCGCCGCCGTGCAGGGCGGTCTTCACGAGCGGCGAGTTGGCGATCGAGCGCGCCACCTGCTCGACCGCGTCGGGGCGGCCTTCTACGACGATCCGCCCGATGCGCCGGCAGCCCTCGCCGTCAGCGACGATCTCGAGCGCCAGCTGGCGCAGCACGGTGTCGAGCGCCTGGCCGAGCAGCAGCTCGTCGGAGCTCTCCGGCTCCACGCGCACGCCCGAGGCGCCGCCCGCAAGCGCGAACACGGTGTCGCTGGTGGAGAGCTGGCCGTCCACCGAGATGCGGTCGAAGGAGCGCTTGACGCACACGCCGGTGAGCAACTCGATGGTCTCGGCCTCCAGCTCGGCGTCGGTCTGCACGAAGCAGAACATCGTGGCGAAGCTGGGCTGGATCATGCCGGCTCCCTTGGCCTGGGCCGCGAGGCGCACGCTCCCGCCGCCGAGCTCCACCCCGAGGCAGGCCCGCTTGGGCCCCCTGTCGCTCGTGAGAATCGCGGCGGAGAAGTCGGCGGCGTCGTCGCCGAGGCCGGCGCAGGCGGCTCGCACGCCGTTGACCACGGGCTCGCGCGGGAGCTCGATCCCGATCACCCCCGTGGAGGCCACCCCGACCTGCGCGGGCTCGACGGCGAGCTCCTCTGCGGCCGCCGCCTGCATCGCCAGCGCCGTGCCGAGGCCGCGCTTGCCGTCCCCGACGTTCGAGCAGCCGGAGTTGGCGACCACGGCGCGCAGGCTGCCGAGGTCGGCCTGCCTCGAGACGATCACCGGGGCGCCGACGCGGGCGTTGGTGGTGAAGCACGCGGCGGAGACGGTGTCCGACGTATCCGAGACCAGCACGCCCACGTCCAACCCCTCCGGCTTGATGCCGGCGGCGACGCCACCGGCACGGAAGCCGGCCGGCAGCGCGTGCGAGTCGAGCTCGGTGACGTGCTCGGGCGCCTCGATCCAACGCGAGCGGAAGAAGCTGGTGGCCGCGCTCACCGCAAGCCCTCCGTCTCGGGCAGGCCGAGCATCAGGTTGAGGTCCTGCACGGCCTGCCCCGCGGCGCCCTTCCAGAGGTTGTCGATCGCGCAGAAGGCGAGCACCCGCTCGTTGACCACGGTCACCTGCACGGTTGCTCGGTTGGTGTCACGCACATCGCGCGTGCGGGGCGGGTCGGTCACGACGTCGACGAACGGCTCGCCGCGGTAGGCCTCGCGAAACAGCTCTTGGGCCTCGCCCGCCGTGAGCGGCTCGGTCGGCCGCGCGTAGCAGCTGGCGAGGATCCCCTGGTCGATCGGCAGCAGGTGCGCCACGAGGCTGAAATGCACGCCGGGCAGCTCCTGCTCGAGCTCGGCCGTGTGGCGGTGGCCCTCGACCTTGTAGGCGTTGACGTTGTCGACCGCTGACACGTAGTGGGTCTCGTCGCTTGCCTCGCGGCCGGCGCCGGACACGCCGGCCTTGATGTCGACCGCGGCCTCGTCGATGCGCCCGGCCAGCGGCAGCAGGGCGAGCAGCGCCGCGGTCGAGTTGCAGCCCGGGGCGGCGACCAGGTCGGCCTCCTCGATCTCCTCCCGGTGGACCTCGGGCAGCCCGTACACGGCTTCGTCCAGCAGCTCGGGCGCCTCGTGGGGCTGGTACCAGTGCTCGTAGCGGGCCTGGTCGAGCCGGAAGTCCGCGGACAGGTCCACCACCTTGAGACCGAGATCGCGCAGCGCCTTGACGGCCGGCGCGGCGGCCTTGTGCGGATAGGCGACGAGCGCCGCGTCGGCGCGGTCGGCGACCGCACCGGGATCGAACTGCTCCATCGTGACCGGCACGCGGTAGCGGCGGTAGACCTCGTCGTGGCGCTTGCCGGCGTCGCTGCGGGCGGTGAGCGCCGTGAGCTCGAGCGACGGATGCCGGTGCACGATGCGCGCGCAGAGAGCGCCGCCGAAGCCGCCGGCGCCCACCACGGCAACGCGGTGCTCAGCCACGCAGCCGCCCTCCGATCTCCGCCAGCCCGGCCTCGATTGCCGAGCGCAGCGAGGCCACCTCCTCGTCGGTGAGCGTCCGATCCCGCGCACGGAACTCCAGCCGCAGCGCCAGTGACTTCTCGCCCTCCCCGACCTGTTCGCCGCGGTAGACGTCGAATAGCTCCACTCCGGCCAGCAGCGGACCGCCGCCCCCGCGGACCGCGGCCAGAACGGCGGCGGCGGGCGTCTCGTCGGCCACCACCACCGCGATGTCCTGCAGCACCGCCGGGAAGCTCGTGACGTCGCTGTAGACGCGCTCCGCTCCCTCTGACAACTCCGCCACGGCGTCCATGTCGATCTCGAAGCCGGCCACCGGGCCCACGAGGTCCCACTCAGCCGCCACGGACGGATGCAGCTCACCCACCCAGCCGATGTCCCGCTCGTCGGCGGCCGCGACCACAGAGGCGGCACGGCCCGGATGCAGGAACGGCTGCCCCGCGGACTCAGGCCGCCAGGCGATGTCCGCGGCTTCCAAGACCGCCTCGACAAGCGCCCGCGAGCTGAAGAAGTCGGCCGGGCGCGGCTCGCTGCGCCACCCGCCCGGCAGCGCCTGCGTCTGAAGCACGGCCAGGTGGTGGCGCTCGAGCGCCGGCGTCGCCCCGCCGGGCGAGCCGGTCCCGGCCCTGTCCAGCGGCCCTGACGGGCGGTAAACGTGCGCGGACTCGAACAGCGCCAGCGCCGGCCGCCCGTGCGCCGCGTTGTGGTGGGCCGCGTCCAACAGCCCGGGCAGCAGCAGCGGCCGCATCACGCTCTGCTCCTCGCTCAGCGGGTTCTCCAGCCGCAGCGCCGGCTGATCGGCGATGCGCAGCCGCTCGAGCGCGCGCGGCGAAGTGAACGAGTAGGCGATGCACTCGCCGAGGCCGCGGTCGCGCAGCAGGTCCTCCACGCGGCGGTGCAGTCGCTGGTTCGGCGTAAGGCGGCCCACGGCGGCCCTGCGCGCCGGGAGCGTCGTGGGCAGCTTGTCGAGGCCGTACACGTGCGCGACCTCCTCGATCAGGTCGGCTTCGCGCTGCACGTCGCTGTCGCGCCAGGGCGGCACCGTGACGCTCACGCGCCCGTCGTCGTCGCGCGGCTCGAACCCAAGGCGGTCGAGGATGCCGTGCACCTCGTCCGCGGGCACCACCGTCCCGAGCAGCTTCGCCATCCGCTCCGGCCGCAGCTCGACCGAACGCGGCGCCAGCGGCCGCGGATACATGTCCACGGCGCTCGGCACCATGCGCGCCTCGCAGAGGTCGACCATCAGCCGCGCGGCCAGCCGCTGGGCGCGTATCGCCTGCTCGGGGTGCAGCTGCTTCTCGAAGCGCGCCGACGCCTCGGACCGAAGCCCGAGCGCCTTCGACGTCCGCATGATGTTCGGCCCCACCCAGGTGGCCGCCTCCATCAACACGCGCGTGGTCTTGTCTGAGACCTCGGAGACCTGGCCGCCCATGATCCCGGCGATGCCGCTCGGTCCCTCGGCGTCGCAGACCAGAGCCATCTCGGAGGTGAACGCGCGCTCCGTGCCGTCGAGCGTGACCATGCGCTCGCCGTCGGCGGCCCGGCGCACGACGATGCCCCCGCCGCGCACCTCGTCGAGGTCGAACGCGTGCAGCGGCTGGGCGGTGTTGAGCATCACGTAGTTGGTGATGTCGACCACGTTCGAGATCGGGCGCTGGCCGGCGGCCGTCAGGCGCTGCTTGAGCCACAGGGGCGACGGCCCGATCTTCACGTCCTCGAACACGCGCGCCGTGAAGCGCAGGCAGATCTCGGGGTCGATCTCGATCGAGATGTGCTCGTCCGCCGAGTCGGCGCCGCGCGGCTCCGCGTCGGCCTCGGTGGGGTCCTCGGCCAGCGGAGCGGCGGTGACCGCGTGCAGGTCGCGCGCCACGCCGTACACCCCCATCAGGTCGGGCCGGTTGGGCGTGACCTCGAGCTCGAGCACCTCGTCGGCGATCGGAAGGTGCTCCGCCAGCGGCGCGCCGACGGGGACGTCGCCGTCGAGCACCATAATCCCGAGGTGATCCTCGCCGATGCCGACCTCGTCCTCGGCGAGGATCATCCCGCTCGACACCACGCCGCGCAGCTTCGCCTCGCCGAGCGTGGAGCCATCGGGCATCACCGCTCCCGGCAGCGCCACCGCCACGGTCTGGCCGGCGGACACGTTGGGCGCCCCACACACGATCGTCTGCGGCTCGCCGCGACCCACGTCGACCTTGCAGACGCTGAGCCGGTCGGCGTCAGGGTGCCGCTCGGCGTCGACCACGCGACCGGTGACGAATGCGGCCACGTCCCCGACACCGACGCGGTGCAGCCGTTCGAGCTTGTCGCCGGCCATCGTGAGCCGGTCGGCGACGTGCTGCGCGGGCCTGCCGGGGTCGCAGTACGAGCGCAGCCAGCTGAAGGGGACCCTCATGGCCCGGCCCCGAACTGCTCCAGCAGGCGCAGGTCGTTGTCGAACAGCATGCGCAGGTCGGGCACCTGGTACACGAGCATTGCGATGCGCTCGATGCCCATCCCCCAGGCGAAGCCCTGCACGCGCTCCTTGTCGTAGCCGCTGCCGACCACGTAGTCGAGCACGTTGGGGTCGACCATCCCCGAGCCGAGGATCTCGATCCAGCCCTCGCCCTTGCACGTCGGACAACGCTCCGAGCCCTCGTAGCCGGTGCCGCCGCAGCGGAAGCAGGACACGTCCACCTCCACGCTCGGCTCGGTGAACGGGAAGTAGCCCGGGCGCAGACGCACGTCGGTGTGTTCGCCGAACATCTGCCGGGCGAACGCGAGCAACGTGCCCTGGAGATCGGCCAGCGTGAGGTCCTCGTCGATAGCCAGGCCCTCGAGCTGGTGGAACATCGGCACGTGCGTGGCGTCCGGCGTGTCGGGGCGGTACACGCGCCCCGGGACGACGATGTAGATGGGCGGCTCCTTGAGCTCCATGGCGCGCACCTGCATCGGCGACGTGTGCGTGCGCAGCAGCACCTGTTCGGCCAGGTAGAACGTGTCCTGCGGCAGCCGGGCCGGGTGCTCGGGCGGGTGGTTGAGCGCGGTGAAGTTGTAGTACTCGTACTCGATCTCCGGGCCCTCCACGACGGAGAAGCCGAGGCCCACGAAGATGTCCTCCATCCGGCGCCGGATCTGCGAGACGAGGTGCAGGTGGCCGACCGGGACCGGCGGGTCGCCGGGCAGGGTGACGTCCACGTGGTCCTCGGTCAGGCGCTGGTCGAGCTCGGAGGCGTCGAGCTCCGCCGTCCGCCGCTCCAGCAGGCCCTCGAGCGCGCGCCGCACCTCGTTCGCCTGCTTGCCGACGGGGCCGCGCTCGTCCGGCCGCAGCTCGCCGATCGAGCGCAGCGCCTGCGTGAGCTCCGACTTGCGGCCCAGGTAGCGGACCCGCAGCTCCTCCAGCTCTGCGGCAGAGCCGGCGGCCCCCACGGCAGCCTCGGCTTCGGTGCGCAGCTGGGCGAGGTCAGCCATGGGCGGCCATCCTAAGCGCGAACGCGCGGGCTCGGCCCGCGCGGCCGCGTTCGATTTGCCGCCTCGTAGAGCGCGACCGTCGCCGCCATCGCCACGTTCAGCGACTCAGGGCCGGTGGCGCGCAGCGGGATCCGTGCCGTGGCGTCCGCCTCGCCGCGCAGCTCTTCCGGCAGGCCTTCGCGCTCCGCCCCGAGGCACAGAACGGCGGGCGGTGCGAGCTCGCCGGCGAGCTCGGCGAGAGTCGCGGAGGCCGATGCGTCGAGGGCCACGCGGGTGCCGGACAGCTCGCGAAAGTCGGCCCGGGCGGGCGGGCGCGCGAACAGCGAGCCCATCGTGGCGCGCACCGCCTTCGGCGAGAACGGGTCGGCGCAGCCGGGACCGAGGATGACCGGGCCGTCGGCGAGCGCGTGGGCCGAGCGGATGACCGCGCCCACGTTGCCGGGGTCCTCCACACCGTGCAGCCAAACGCTCAGGTCGCCGCCCGGCTCGCCCCAGCGCCGCTCGTAGACGCCGATCACCCGGCTGCCGGAACCGAGCGCGCTGACGGCCGCCAGCAGCTCCGGCTCCACGTCGTCGCCGGCGCGCAGCACGAAGGTCGGCTCCCGGCCGGCGCGCTCCGCCGCCTTCACGAGGTCCTCCCCCTCGGCGACGAACAGGCCGAGCTTCTCGCGCCAGCGCTTCTGGGCGAGCTTGCGGATCGTCTTCAGCTTGTCGTTGTCGGGCGATCGGATCATGGAACGAAAAAGGGCGCCTCTGAGGGCGCCCGGGAGAAGTTCGGTTCCGTGGTCGCGCTAAGCGGCCACGGCCTCCCGGGCCCGCTCGGCAAAACGTCGGAACATCTCGGGATCTCGCACGGCGATGTCGGCCAACACCTTGCGGTCGACCTCGATGCCAGCCTCCTTGAGGCCGTGCATGAACTGGCTGTAGGACATCCCCTCCTGCCGGGCGGCCGCGTTGATGCGCACGATCCACAGGCGCCGGAAGTCGCGCTTGCGGTTGCGGCGGTCGCGGTAGGCGTACGAGTCCGCCTTGAGCAGGGCCTCCTTGGCCCGCTTGTAGCTCTTCGAGGCCTGGCCGCGATACCCCTTGGCCCGCTCGAGCGTCTCACGGCGCTTCTTGCGCCCGTGTACTGACCGCTTGACCCGGCTCACTTGTGCAGCAGCCTCTCGACCCGCTTGTGGTCCTGCGGCGCGACCTCGACGGGCCGGCCCAGGTGGCGCTTGCGCTTGGCGCTCTTCTTCCCGAGGTTGTGGCTCGTGAAGGAGTGCCGCGCGCGCAGCTTGCCAGAGGCGGTCTTGCGGAACCGCTTCTTGGCGCCCGAGTGGGTCTTCATCTTCGGCATGGACGGCCTATTGAAGCAGACGGCCGCGGAGCCTTCCCGCCCCGAACGCCCCGCCCCGCGCGTGCGCCGCATGGCACGTCGCTCCGCGGCCTCAGGAGACCGCCGCCTGCTCGTCCGGCTGCGGCTTCTTTTTGTTCGGTGCGAGCAGCATGGTCATGTTGCGGCCGTCCTGCTGGGGATGCTGCTCGATCGTGCCGAGCTCCGCGACGTCGTCGGCAAGCCGCATCAGCAGCGCCTCGCCGCGCTCCGGGTGGCTCTGCTCGCGTCCGCGGAACATGATCGTGACCTTCACGCGGTCTTCGCCGCGCAGGAACCGGACCACGTGGTTCTTCTTGGTCTCGTAGTCGTTGGTCGCGATCTTCGGCCGAAGCTTGATCTCGCGCACGTTGACCTGCTTTTGGTGGCGGCGCGCGGCCTTCGCCTTCTGTTCCTGCTCGTACTTGTACTTCGAGTAGTCGAGCACCCGGCACACCGGCGGGCGGGCATCGGGCGCCACCTCGACCAGGTCGAGGTCGCGCTCCTGCGCGTAGCGGAGCGCCTGCGCCGTGTCGACGATGCCGATCTGGTTACCGTCCTCGCCAACGAGGCGGACCTGAGGGACGCGGATCCGTTCGTTGATCCGTGTCTCGTCGCGCTCGGGGGGGCGCCGATCGAACTTCCGCGGGATCGGCACTAGGTGAAGCTTTGCCCAGCCGTCAAAGCGCGCAGATGTATCCGTACGTCATTCGCTTTGCGATGTTAGCGCCTATCCGCGATCTCGTGGAGGGCGCGCTCGCCGAATTCCGCGAGCGGCTGGGCGCCTTGATCGCCCTCACGGTGGCGCCGCACCGCGAGCGCTCCGGACTCCTGCTCGGCATCGCCGACCACGAGCATGTAGGGCACCTTCAGCACCTCGGCCTCGCGGATCTTCTTCTTGATCGATTCCGAGCGCTCGTCCACCTGCACCCGCAGGCCGGCCTCGCGCAGCGACTCGGCGGACCGGCGCGCATAGTCGAGGTGGCGGTCGGAGATCGGCAGCACGATCGCCTGCACGGGCGCCAGCCAGAGCGGAAACTCGCCCGCGTAGTGCTCGATCAGGATGCCTATGAAGCGCTCGAACGAGCCCATCAGCGCGCGGTGGATCATCACCGGCCGGTGCTCGGCGTTGTCCGCCCCCGTGTAGGCGAGCTCGAAGCGCTCGGGCATGTAGTAATCGAGCTGCACGGTGCCGAGCTGCCACGAGCGTCCGATCGCGTCCGTGATGTGGGCGTCGACCTTGGGCCCGTAGAAGGCGCCGTCGCCCTCGTTCAAGTCGTATTCCAGGCCGTTCTTCTCGAGCGTGCGCTGCAGAGCCGCCTCCGCCTTGTCCCACATCTCGTCGGTGCCGACCCGCTTCTCCGGCCGCGTGGACAGCTCCAGCCGCGGCTTCAGGCCGAACTGCTCGTAGATGTAGAAGCCGAAGTCGAGACAGCGCAGCGCCTCCTCCTCGAGCTGGTCCTCGGTGCAGAACACGTGCGCGTCGTCCTGGGTGATGTGGCGCACCCGCAGCACGCCGTGGAGCGTGCCGCTCGGCTCGTGGCGATGGACGAGGCCCTGCTCTGCCAGCCGGATCGGCAGGTCACGGTAGGAGCGCTGCTCGTGCTTGTAGATCTGGCAGTGGGCCGGGCAGTTCATTGGCTTCAGCCCCATCGTGCGGCCCTCGACCTCGGTGAAGTACATGTTGTCGCGGTAGACGTCCCAGTGGCCGGAGCGCTTCCAGAGGTCGACGTCGTAGAGGATCGGCGTGCGCACCTCGGTGTAGCCGCGCTCGACGTTGGTCGAGCGCCAGAGGCTGGTCAGCTCGTTCCAGATGTGCGTCCCGTTGGGCAGCCAGAAAGGCGAGCCGGGCGACAGGTCGGAGAGCATGAACAGCGACAGCTCGCGGCCGAGCTTGCGGTGGTCGCGTGCGCGCGCCTCCTCGAGCCGCTCGACATGCTCCTCCAGCTGCTCCTTCGAGAGGAAGGCGGTGCCGTAGATGCGGGTGAGCATCTGCCGCGCGGCGTCGCCGCGCCAATAGGCACCCGCCACGCTCGTGAGCTTGAACGCCTTGATGCGCCTGGTGCCGGGGGCGTGCGGGCCGCGGCAGAGATCTGTGAAGGGGCCGTTGCGGTACAGCGAGACGGTCTCGACAGGGTGGGCGGGATCGGCATCCCGGATCAGGTCCTCGATCAGCTCGACCTTGTAGTCCTGGCCCTCAGCGCGGAAGCGCTCGATCGCCTCCTCGACCGGGACGTCCGTGCGCTCGAAATGCTCATCGGCGGAGATGTGCTCGCGCATCTTCTGCTCGATGCGCTCGAAGTCCTCGTCCGAGACCTTGACGCCATCAGGGAACTCGAAGTCGTAGTAGAAGCCGTCGGCGATCGGCGGCCCGATCGAGATCTTCACGCCCGGATAGAGCTCCATCACGGCCGTGGCCAGCACGTGGGCGGCGTCGTGTCGGATCAGCCAGAGCGCGTCGGGGTCCTTGGCGGTGACGATCTCCACCGGGCCTTCCTCGAGCGGCGCGTCGAGGTCGCGCAGGTCGCCGTTTTGGCGCACCCCGAGCGCGGCGCGGGCCAGGCCCTCGCCGATCGCGCGGGCGGCGTCGGCGCCGGTGGCGCCCTCGGGGAGCTCGAGCGGGGAGCCGTCGGGAAGCGTGACCTTCATGCACCCTCCACGCTATCGGGCGCCGGAACGGCGCTCGCGTGCACCGCGCCGAGCGCGCGCAGCTCGCGCTCGAGCGCCGCGGTGACCAGGAAACGCTCGCGCACGCGCTCGCGGCCGGCGCGGCCCATCTCGACCGCGAGGCCCGGATCGCGCACGAGCTCGACGAGGCGGGCGGCCAGCTGCTCGGGATCGTCGGCCAGGAAGCCGTCCACGGAGTCCCTGACGGTGAGGCGCAGGCCGCCGTCGGAGCGCCCGACGACCGGGGTGCGCTTCCAGAGCGTCTCGCACGGGGCGAGGTCGAAGCCCTCGCGCAGCGACAGCTCCAGCGCGGCCCGGGCCAGCAGCTGAAGCGCCCCCACCTCGAGGCTTCCGAGGCCCTCGTAGCTGGTCAGCAGGAGCAGGTCGTCCTCACCGGCAGCGAAGTCAGACACCTCCTTGGCCGCGCGCCAGTCCTCCGCGGCGCTCGGGTCGAGCAGCCCGGCCAGCACCAGCTGCAGGTCAGGCTCCTCGGACTTGGCGAGGCGGAAGGCCTCGATCGCCGCGTGCGGGTCGTCCCAGCGGTCGAGCTGGACGACCTGGAGCACGAACGGCCGCTCGAGGTCCACTCCGAGCGGGCGCACGACGCGGCCCGGCAGGCGCGGCTCCAAGTCGAGGTTGCGCGAGTCGAGCGGATCGATCCCGGGCGCGGCGGCCTGGAGGCGGTCGTCGCGCAGAGACTGGGGTGCGAACGACTCATGCGACACGAGGGTGAGCCGGCAAAGGTCGAGCAGGCCCGTCACCCGCTCGAGCGCCTCGCCCTCCGCGCGGGACACGTCGAGGTGGCAGCGCCAGGCCACCGGCACGTCGAGGCCCGCGGCCAGGCCGAGCGTGCCCGGGTCGTGCAGCACCACGAGGTCCGCGGTGCCGTTGAGGCCGCGGCCGATGCGCTCGCACGCGTCGGTCCACGCGTCCCAGTGCTCGCCGTCGATCGCGCTCTCGCCGCCGCGCAGGCCGTGCTCCAACGCGCTGCCCACGCTCCGCAGGTCGGGATCGGCGAACAGGACGCCCCACTCCACCGCCAGACCGGCCCCGGCCGCCAGCGGGAGCATCCCGCCGAGCAGCTCCGGAACCGGCCCTGGAGCGCCGGCCGCGCTGACATGAAGGACGCGCGCGCCGCGAAGGGGCGCCGCGGCGTCCTGAAG
>JACCSF010000090.1 GCA_013813135.1 Thermoleophilaceae bacterium
TCCGTCGCCTCAGCGGCCCGAGAGCGCGATGAGCAGCAGGGGCAGCCCGTTCACGGTGGCGTGCGTCGCGATCGGTGCCCAGAGGGTGCGCATCCGCTCGTAGGCGAGCGCGAGGCCGAAGCCAAGGACGAACACGCCCGGCCAGGCCTGCGGCTCGTGGACGAGCGTGAACGGCATCGTCGCCACGACCGCCGCGGGGATGAACGGCAGACGCTGACGCACGCCGCCGAAGAGCACGCCGCGAAAGAGCAGCTCCTCCGCGATCGGCGTGAGGACCGCGACCGCGATGAGATCGAGCGCGAGAGCGGCGAGCCCGCGATGACCGAGCAGCGCCTGCGCGATCGCCTGCTGCTCCTTCCCCACCGCGGCCGCCTGCACGAGCCCGATCGCGATGCTCGCGACGAAGAGACCCGTGCCGAAGATGAGCCCGTAGCGCAGGTCGGCACGCCGCGGTCGCAGCAGGCCGAGATCCGCAGGGCGCGCTCGCAGCAGCCAGCGCGCGAGCAGAAGCGTTCCGACGATGATCGGGACATCGAGGATGAGCGTCCGCACGAAGAGCTCTTCGGCGGAGATACCGACGACCGGCGTGGCCCCGAGCCCGAACGCCCGCGCGAGACGGGCCGCGGCGAAGCCGAAGACCATGAACGGGACGAGGAGCGTGAGCAGCCACGGGACGGGGTGCCAGCGGAGCGCGGGCGGGGCCGGTGGTCGGGCCGCCTCCGCGATGGGGCCGGGCTCTAGCGCAGCCCCAGCCGCCGGGCCCGCAGCGCGTGATCGAGGACGGTCCTGCTCCATGGAGACGCAGTCTGCGCGGGCGGACCCCGGAACACCCCGACCTCGTCAACCGCGTGCGGGAGGTCGTACGACCAGGGCAGGTGCTGGGCGTCGCACATGTACACGTAGGCGGTCGACGGCTTCGCCAGGTCCTGGCGGATCGCGCCGAGGAGATCGAGCCGCGTCGTCACCACGCGCGCCGAGTCCCAGAGCTCACGCCGCGCCACCTCGAGGATCGTCTCGCCCGAGCGCCGGGCCGAGGTCGGGAAGTGCCATCCGGGCGCTCCCGCCCTGCGGATCCAGACCGTGAGGTCGCCGTAGAACGCGAGCACCACGGCGAAGTGCGCGGACGCGGGTGGGAACTGGCGGAATGCCGAGTCCCGGCGCGAGACGAAAGCAGCGTCCGCCATCCTCCTCGCAGGCTAAGCAGACGACCGAGTGACCGTCAAGAGCCCATGCTGTCATTGGGGACACCGCCACGCAGGTGTCGGTACCCGCGTTCCGTCAGCGCCGTAGGGCCTCGGCGGTGCGAAACGGATCCGAGGCGACGACGCTCGCGGCGTACAGCTCCATCGCTCCGATGTCACTCGTCCGGTCGGCCGGGTCCCCGCGGTCGACGAGGCGCGCAAGTGGCGGGAACCGCGACCAGTCGGCCCCGTCGGCCGAGAGCGGCGGCAGGTAGAGCGCGAGGTTGTGCGCCGTGGCGCCTTCGCGGCGAAGGGTCGCGAGCGCGTGCGCGATGCCGCCCGCGAGCGCCGACTCGTCCTCGCCCGGCCGGCCGAGGACGATGATCTCGCGCTCCTTGATCGGTGCGAGGTACGCCATGGCACGCGCTCCCCCGACGGTCATGCCGAGGCCGAGGGCATCGTGCACCGACCACAGGTCCTCGAAGTAGTCGGACGCGTGCTGCGAGCGGTAGGCGACCGAGTGACGCCGCAGCGCCTCGACCTTCGGATAGTGGAGGCCGCGCGTGAGCGTCATCTGCATGTGCCCGTGCACGATCGATCCGCCGGCGCGCCAGAGCGCGTTCCAGAGCAGGAAGTAGTACCGCGAGGCGGGATCGGCGGCGAGGCCCTTCGTCGCCCACGCGCGCGCCGTTCCGAAGCGATCGGCGAGCACCTCCGCGCTCAGCGGTGCGAGCGGATCATGCTCGTCGAATACGAGGACGCCGTGCAGCCCGTCGTACTTGGCGACGTTGGACACGGCGGTCCCGCGCGCGCCGGCGACATGGCCGAACGAGTCGCGCGGCGTCCCTGTATCGACTCTGCAGAAGGGGTCCCCGACCGACTCGGCGATGGCCTTCCGGACGTCGTCCACGCCTCGCACGTCCTTCGGCCTGCGCGACCGCACTTCGTTGAACAGCGCGCCCTCGAGCGTAACGACGTTCGTTACGCGGACGATCCTCTGCCGGCGGACCGCATCGAGCGAACCGAAGACGCTGCTGATCCAACCCCGCATCTCGGAGGGTGCTTCGAGCGTCGCCGTCGCGGTCGAGATGGCGAGGATCCGGCGAGCCGCGCCAGCGATCGCCGGAGGGAGATCGTTGACGAGCTCCTCGAGCTCTACAATGCTTCTCACCCGGCAGGTCTTCGCGGAGGCGGTCCGCCAAGCAGCCACACCATGACCCTGAGTCGGATGGTAGGGAGCCCACCGTTGGCGTGCCGACGAACCGTCTGGCGCCGCGTTGCGTGAGCCGGGAGAATGCGCGAGGTAGGAAGAAGCACATGCACCTGACGAGGCAGCTCGCTCTCGCTCTCGGAACCGCGATGCTGAGCATCGCGGTCCTCGCCGGGATCGCCGCGGCGGCGCTCACGCCTTCGGATGCCCAGGCCAGCGCCGAGGAGGGAAAGCCGCCCCTCGCGAAGATCGAGGGGATCCTCGGGAAGCTCGTAGCCGAGGGAAAGCTCTCCGGCGATCAGGGCGCGATGATCATCGAGCGCTTGAAGCAGGGCGCCGCGGCGGCTACGGAGAAGGCGAAGGGGCCCAGCTGGAAGCGGGCGCTCGCCGAGTACGTGCGGACGGCCGCGACCCTCCTCGGCATGACGGAGAGCGATGTCAGCGCCGCGCTCCGTGAGGGACAGAGCCTGGCTGACCTCGCCGCGGCCAAGGACAGATCCCGCGCCGAGCTGATCGCCGCGATCGCGACCGCTGCCAACGCGAAGGTGGACGAGGCGCTCGCCGCGAACACGATCACCGCCGAGCGCGCCACGACAGTGAAGGCCGGGATCGCGAAGCATGTGGAGGCGCTCGTCGACCGGAGGCACGAGGCGAAGCCCGCGCCGAAGCCCGAGAAAAAGCAACACCCCCTACCGAAGGTCGCGCCCCCAGGTCAGCCGAAGACGCCGTAGCGCGCGCCCAGCTCCCATTGGATCGGGTCATCGCGCAGCGCTACAGGGTCATTGAGCCGATCGGCACTGGCGGGTCCTCGCAGGTATACCTCGCGCACGACCTCACGCTGGGACGTCAGGTCGCGCTCAAGATGCTCGACGACAGCGCGGCCGCGGAGGGCGACCTGCGCCGGCTCTTCACCAAGGAGGCGCGCGCGCTGGCACAACTCTCCCATCCCAACGTGGTCGCCGTATACGACGTCGGTGGGGCCCACGGGCAGCCCTTCATCGCCATGGAGCACGTCGAGGGGGTCTCTCTCAGGGAGCGCATCGAGCGCACCGGAGCGCTGACGCTCGCCGACGCGTTGCGTCTCGCGAGCGGGATCGCTGAGGGGCTCGACTTCGCGCACTCGCGCGGCGTCGTTCACGCCGACCTCAAGCCGGCCAACATCCTGCTCGACAGGCAGGACAGGCCGAAGATCTGCGACTTTGGCATCGCTCGCACGCCGCGGGAGGACGCCGAGACACCGCAGCTCTTCGCGACGGCGCTCTATGTCTCGCCCGAGCGCGTCGAAGGCAGGCGCCCGTCGGTCGCGAGCGACATCTACGGTCTCGGTCTGATCGTGTACGAGATGCTCGTCGGCAAGCCGCCATTCACGAGCGCGAGTGCCGCCGTGCTCCTGCACGACCACGTCGTGCGGCAGCCGGTCCCACCGAGCCATCTCCGCCCCTCGCTGCCACAGGAGGTCGACGCGATCGTCCTGAAGGCGCTGGCCAAGGACCCGGCCCTGCGCTGGCGGCGTGCGGGCGACATGGCGGCGGCGCTCCGGCAGGTCCAGGAGGGTAGTGCAACGACGCGGCGCTTCAGCAGCGAGCAGATCCAGGCTCCGAAGGCGGCACAGAGCCCGGTCGTTCAGCTCCTCTCCGCACACGGCCGGCCGATCCGTAACACCTTCTTCGCCGTCCTGACGTCCGTTCCGGTGCTCGCCCTCTCGCTCCTCGCGGGGGTCCATCCCGTGCCGTCGCTCGCCATCACGGCGGTGGTCGGCGGTATCGCGCTCGTCGGGGGGCTCGGCCCGGCGCTCGTCGTCGCGTGGATCACCGAGGCGGCGCTCATCTTCCTGTTCGTTCCGGGGCTCGCGTTCCTGTTCGCGCTCATGGGTGTCGTCGTCCGGCTGCGCCATGTGAAGGCCGAGCGGACGGCGCTCGCTCTCGCGATGCCGGTATCGGCGCCGTTCGGGCTCGCGCCCGCGCTGGTGCTCGTGTCCGCATCGATCCATGGGCTGTCGGGGGTGATCTCAGTGGCCTGGGGCGCTGCGCTCACCCTCATCTTCGCGATCGCGTCCGGCCGTCAGTCGCTGGGGCCCTTCGCCC
>JACCSF010000101.1 GCA_013813135.1 Thermoleophilaceae bacterium
GCCGTCGAGGGCGCGCTCCACCGCGGCGCGCGCGGCCTGCTCGTCGAGCTCGAGTCCGCCCAGCCGCAACAGCTCGGCGCTCAGCGCGACCGTCGCCTCCCGCAGCCGGCCGTCGCTGCTCGCGCCCGTGAGGTGGTCGATCGACTCGCGCACCTCGACGGCGTTGCCGGCGGTGCGGCCGAGGACGCGATCCATATCGGTCAGCAGCGCCGACGTCGGCAGGCCGTTGCCCTGGGCGACCTCGACGATCGCGTGAGCCAGCTCGTCGGCCTGCTCGCGAGTGGGCATGAATGCCCCGGAGCCGACCTTGACGTCCATCACCAGCGCGTCGAGCCCCGCGGCGAGCTTCTTCGACAGGATCGAGGCGACGATCAGCGGCAGCGACTCGACCGTCCCGGTGGCGTCGCGGATCGCGTAGAGGCGGCGGTCGGCCGGCGCCAGCTGCGCCGTCTGGCCGACGATCGCGCAGCCCGTGCGCGCGACGGCCCGCCTGAAGCGCTCCAGGTCCGGCGTGCTGTCGTAGCCCGGGATCGAGTCGAGCTTGTCGAGCGTGCCCCCGGTGTGGCCCAGGCCCCGGCCCGAGATCATCGGCACCGCGCCGCCGCAGGCCGCGACGATCGGGGCCAGCAGGAGACTGACCTTGTCGCCCACGCCTCCGGTGGAGTGCTTGTCGAGGGCCGGCCCGGGCAGGTCGGCGTCGGACCAGTCGAGCACGTCGCCGGAGCGCGTCTTGTGGCGCGTGAACGAGATCCGCTCCTCGGCGGTCATACCCTGGAGCAGGATCGCCATCGCCAGCGCGCCGACCTGCGCGTCCGTGAGCGTGCCGTCGGCGATCCCGCGCACGAGGAAGGCGAGCTCCTCGTCGGTCAGCTCGCCGCCGTCGCGCTTGCGCCTGATCAACTCTGCGATGTGCACGGCTCAGCCCCCGAGGCGCTCCACGAACCGGGTGATCAGGGGGGCGAGGTCGCCGGTGGCGCGCGCCGCGTCGCGCAGCGTCTGCTCGTGGGTGACCGGCTCGTCGCTCATGCCCTCGGCGAAGTTGGTGATCGCGGAGACGGCGGCCACGCGCAGCCCGCAGTGGCGCGCCACCGTGGTCTCGTGGACGGTGGACATGCCGACCGCCTCGGCGCCGAGCGTGTGGAAAGCGCGGATCTCGGCCGGTGTCTCGAAGCTGGGCCCGGTCACGGCGAGATAGACGCCCTGGCCGACATCGACCCCGATGTCCCGCGCCGCCAGGCGCATCTCGGCGATCAGCTGCGGGTCGTAGGCGTCGCGCAGGCTCGGGAAGCGCGTACCGAGCTCGTCGTCGTTCGGGCCGGTCAGCAGGTTCACCCCAGTCAGGTTGATGTGGTCCTCGATCAGCATGAGCCGGCCGGGGCCGAGGTCGGCGCGCAGGGACCCGGCCGCGTTCGTCACGACGAGGATCTCCGCGCCGGCGGCGCGCAGGGCACGCACGGGAGTGCTGATCTGGTCGAGGTCCACCCCCTCGTAGAGGTGGGCGCGGCCCTGGAACGCGACCACGGGCACGCCGCCGATCTGCCCCGCCACCGCGCGGCCGGCGTGGCCCTCCACGCCCGGCTGCGGAAAGCCGGGCAGGTCCTCGTAGGGGATGACGGTGGCGTCCTCCAGGGCGTCCGCGACCGGTCCCAGGCCCGACCCGAGCACCACGCCAACGCGCGGCTTCAGGCCGGAGCGGTCCAGGAGCACTTGAGCGGCGTCGTGCCAGCTCACGGCTTCAGCGCAAACGAGAAAGGCAGCAACTCGGCGAGCGTGAGGGTGCGGTGCTCGCCGTCCGGGCGGCCGAGGTAGACGGGCGTGTCGGGCCGGGCGAACTCTGCGAGCCGCTGGCGGCAGCCGCCGCAGGGCGGGCAGATCTCCATCTGCTCGGCCACCACCGCCACCGCGGCGATCTCGCTCTCGCCCGCCGCCACCAGCGCGCCGATCGCCGAGGCCTCCGCGCACTGGCTCTGCGGGTAGGCGGCGTTCTCGACGTTCGCCCCGGTATGGACGGCGCCCGCGGGGGTGCGCAGCGCGGCGCCGACCTTGAAGCCGGAATGCGGCGCGTACGCGTTGCGCATGACCGCCTCGGCCGCTCGCAGCAGGAGGTTGGGGGTGTCGAGCAGCAGGTCGGAGTAGCTCTCCGCGACGAGGCTGTCCTCGCCGATCTCGAGCTCGGCGCGCAGGCGGTCCACCTTCGCCTCGAGATCGCCGCCGGCCTCGGCGATCGCCTCCAGCTCCACGAAGCTGCCCAGGCCCTCGACCGCATCCAGGTGGATGCGCACCCCCTCCCACAGCAGCAGCCGGCGGCGTTTGTCCACCACCACCAGCGTGCCGAGGGCGGCGTCGAGCGCCTCGCGCAGCGAGTCGGCCTCGGCAACGGGCACGATGCGGTACTCGCTCGTGCTCGTGCCCTTTGCGTCCGCGCGGCGGTACTGGATCAGCTCCGCCTCGCCCGGGGTCTGCTCGCGCAGCTTGAGGCGGCCGCTCGCCCCGGCGAAGTAGGTGTCGCGCTGGGCGATCTCACCGCGATCTTCGGCGCCCAGCGCCAAGGCTCTCTCCAGCGAGCGCCGCGGATCGGCGTCGCCGGCCTTGATCTCGAGGTTGCGCTGCGCTGCCGCCAAGGATCGTCGAGGCTATCCAGTCCGCGCGCACGCGGCCGACCCGCGTGCTTGCGGCTAGCGTATCCACCATGGCTCAGCGCCTCGTCGTAGTCGATCACCCCGTGCTGGCAGACCGCCTGACGGTCATGCGCGATCGCGACACCGGCCACGGCGAGTTTCGCCAGGCGCTGTTCGAGGCCTCCGCGATTCTCGCCGTCGAGGCCGCGCGCGACCTGCCCGTGACCGAGGTGGAGGTCCAGACGCCGCTCGAGCCCGCCGCCGGCAGCCGCCTCCCGGCCGAGATCACGATCG
Source organism: Thermoleophilaceae bacterium (assembly GCA_013813135.1). Lineage (GTDB taxonomy): Bacteria > Actinomycetota > Thermoleophilia > Solirubrobacterales > Thermoleophilaceae > JACVRW01. The sequence continues at coordinate 2,913 of JACCSF010000101.1, forward strand.
TGCCGGTGCTGCGCGCCGGGCTGGGCATGGTGGACGGCTTCCTGCGGCTGCTGCCCGGCGCCCGGGTCGGGCACGTGGGCGTCTACCGCGACGAGCAGGAGCACCGGCCGGTCGACTACTACGAGCGCCTGCCGCCCGGGCTGGCCGACTCGCACGTGTTCGTCGTCGACCCGATGCTGGCCACCGGCGGCAGCGCGGTGCACGCGCTCGACCGCCTCCGGAGCGCCGGTGCCCGCGAGCTTGCCCTGGTGTGCCTCGTGGTCGCGCCCGAGGGGCTGGCGGCCGTCGAGGAGCATCACCCCGACGTCCCGATCTGGGCCGCCGCGGTCGACCGCCAACTCGACGAGAACGCCTACATTCGTCCCGGTCTCGGCGACGCGGGGGACCGCGTCTTCGGCACCTGACGAGCAGGGCGCGCGCGACCGTCGCCCGGCAGCGTCAGGGCGAGCAGCAGAGCCGGCAGCGGCACGCGGCGATCACCCACATGGCGGTTTCGATGCCTTGCGCGTCGGCCAGCCAGCCGAGCACCGGGGCGAGCGCCCGCGGGCTAACCCACCACGCGCGCGCTGAGCCCCACGAAGCCGCCCTCCCCCGCCGCCGTGAAGCGCTCGTCCACCGCCACGCCCGCCACCCACACGATCTCGTCCCCCTTCGCGACCACCGGCAGCGTGTGGCGCAGCGCGCGCGGCACCTTCCTGTCGGTGAAGAGGTCCTGCAGTGTCTTCGTGCCGCCCAGGCCGGCCGGGCGCATGCGGTCGCCCTCGCGCCACGCCCGCACCGTCAGCAGCGGACCGAGCTCGCTCGTCACCGCCACGTCGCCCGGAGTTCCCGGCCTTGCCTCCAGCTCCCAGTCGCCGAACCGGGCCCGGCCCGGGACCGCCAGCGGCACCGGCTCGGGGACCGCCTCCTCGGGCGCGCGCGCGAACCGCACCGTCCCGTACTCCGCCACGGCGCGCAGCCCGCCGCCGAGATCCACCGTCTTCGTGCCGCGCTGGTCGATCTCGAGGATCGATTCCGGGACCGGCCGATCACCCGCCATCCGGCGCAGCACCAGCCGGCGCACGGCCGCCGGCTGCTCGCGCAGCGCGGCAAGCGACACCGCCGGCCCGCCGCCGAGCTCCTCCAACGCCTCGGACACCGCGGCGTCGAGCACCTCCGCCTCCTCGCGCAGCTGACGCGCCGTCTGCGCGATCGTCCGCTCCGCCGCCGGCCCGATCGACCGCAGCGCCTCCATCAGGTCGTGGCGCACGCGCGCCCGCGCGAAGCGGCGGTCCGCGTTGGACGGGTCCTCGCGCCACTCGAGCCTGCGCGGGCGGAGGTAGGAGCGCACCTCATCGCGGGTGACCGCCAGCAGCGGCCGCACGAGCCGCCCACGGCGGGGGGCCATTCCGTGCAACGCCCGCGAGCCGGGCGACACCGCGAGCCGGTAGAGCACCGTCTCCGCCTGGTCGGATGCCGTGTGCGCGGCCGCGTAGTCGCCCTCGGCGAGGCTCTCGGCGAGTGCATAGCGCGCGTCGCGGGCGCTTTCCTGAAGGTTGCCGGCGGGCGAGCCGAGCTCCACGTGCTCCACAACGAGCGGCACGTCCAAGCGCTCGCACAACGCCCGCACGAACTCCTCGTCGCCAGAGGCCCCCTCTCTTAGCCCGTAGTTCATATGCAGCGCGCTCACGCGCGCACCCAACCGCAGTGCAACGTCGAGCAGGCACACCGAGTCGCCGCCGCCGGAGAGCAGCACCAGCAGCGGTTCGCCCTCCCTCACCAGGCCGCTCTCGCGCGCCGCGTCGAGGACCTTCACGATTCCTTCAGCGCTGCCCGGCACAGCTGACGCGGCTGGTCGAAGCCCTTCAGCTTCACCTGGCCGATCGTGTCGAACGTCAGGTGCCCCGAGCCGCGCACCGCGTCCACGACCGAGTCGGTCACCAGCACCTCGCCGCCGCGGGCGCGCGCCACCACCCGCGAGGCCAGGTTGATCTCGCGCCCGAAGTAGTCGCCGTCGCGGTAGAGGGTCGTGCCCCAGTGGAGCCCGATGCGGGGCTGGGGCCGCTCGTCGAACAGGCCCACGAAGCCAACCGCCCAGTCCACCAGCGCCTGGATGTCGTTGCCGACCACCATCACCTCGTCGCCGATCGTCTTCACCACACGGGCGTCATCCGGGAGCGTGTTGGTCACCCCCTCGACGAAGCGCTCGACCGACGACAGCGCCTCCTCCTCGCCCTCCTCCTCCGTGAAGCGCGTGTAGCCGGCCAGGTCGGCGAAGGCGATCGCCACCCGCACCCGCCCCTGCTCGATGTCGGCCTCCTCGAGCTCGTCCTCCATGTGCCCGACCACGTCCTGGGCGACGAAATGCTGGAGGAAGCGCCGGTGCGTGTAGTCCATCAGCGGCGAGGCGATCGGCAGCAGGTCGCGCGCCAGGCCCTCCATCTCCTCGGCCATCTGCAGGCCCGGGACGCCCTCGCGCATCAGCGGCTCGTGCACGTACAGGTGGAACAGGCGTACCTCGGCATCGGCGATCTGGGAGAGCGCCTGCCCGTACACGCGGCATAGCTGCAGGAATGCCACCAGCGGGAACCCCGAGTCGAGCACCGAGCCGACGTAGCGCAGCGCCTCGAGGTCCTCGTCGGTCAGCGCCTCGAGCGAAGCCGGGGCGAGCCCGAGGCTGGACCAGAAGCGCTCGATCAGCGCCTCCTCGAGCCCCGTGTCCCGGGACGCGTCCTTGAGGGTGCGCTCCGCCTGCTGGTCGTCCCCGAAGAGCGACTCGATGAATCCGTAGGCCAGCCGGCCCTGGTTCCCCGCCTCGCGGATGTCCTGGAGCCTGTGCCCGCGCGAGCGCAGCCGCGCGACGATGCGGGCGTGCGCGACGGCGGCCGCCGTCCAGTCGCCGCTGCCGTCGACCTCCGGGATCACGCCGGTCTCGGCCCAGCGCTTGAGCGTCGAGGGCGAGACGCCCACGCGATCGGCGGCTGCGGTCAGGGTGAGGGTCGGCTCGGCCACGGGGTAGAAGGTGGCGCGCTGCCCCAACGGAGTCAAACGCCGGGGTAGTATCGCGGGCTCTAGCCGAGAGTGGAGGAATGCCTTGAATTACTTCGTCACCGGCGCGACGGGCTTCATCGGCCGGCACCTGCTGGCCGAGCTGTTGAAGCGCGAGGGGACCATCTTCGTGCTCGTGCGCGAAGGGTCGCGCGGCAAGATCGACTCGCTCGTCCAGCGCCTGGGAGCCGAGGAGGGTCGGATCGTGCCCGTGACCGGCGACCTCTCGAAGCCGGCGCTGGGCGTCGAGGGGTTCAGGGACCCGATCGACCACTTCTTCCACCTCGCGGCCGTCTACGACATGGCAGCCGACGAGGACGCCATGGAGAAGGCGAACACGGAGGGCACCAGGCACGTGGTCGAGTTCGCCAACTCGGTCAAGCCCGGGCGCTTCCATCACACGAGCTCGATCGCCGTCGCCGGGCTCTACAAGGGCGTCTTCCAGGAGGACATGCTCGACGAGGGCCAGAGCCTTCCGCACGCCTACCACCGGACGAAGTACGAGTCTGAGCGGCTCGTGCGCGAGGGCGTGGAGGCGCAGACGCTGATCTTCCGCCCGGGCATCGTCGTCGGCCACTCGGAGACCGGCGAGATGGACAAGATCGACGGCCCCTACTACTACTTCAAGCTGCTCCAGAGGCTGCGCCACGCGCTGCCCGAGTGGGCCCCGCTGGCCGGCCCGCAGGGCGGTGAGACCAACATCGTGCCGGTCGATTTCGTGGCCAGGGCGATGGACCACATCGCCCACATGTCCGACGACGAGCTGCCGCACGACACGTTCCACCTCGTCAACCCGGAGCCGATGAAGGTCGGCGAGACGCTCAACGAGTTCGCCAAGGCCGCGCACGCGCCGCAGTTCGTGATGCGCATCGACCCCAACATGACCAACGCCATCCCGCCGGCCGTGCGGGCCGGCGTGATGGCGCTCCCGACCGTGAAGCGGATCCGCCACCAGGTCTACCACGACCTGGGGATCCCGCCGGCTGCCGCCGAGAACCGCGACTTCCGCTGCAAGTTCGACGCGCGGGACACCCAGCGCGCGCTCACCGGCACCGGCATCGCGGTGCCACCGCTGTCCACCTACGCGCCGCGGCTGTGGGACTACTGGGAGCGCAACCTCGACCCGGACCTGTTCCGCGAGCGCTCCCTGGCCGGCTCGATCCAGGGCAAGAAGATCCTGATCACGGGGGCATCCAGCGGGATCGGCCTCGAGACCGCTCTCAAGATCGGCGAGGCCGGCGGCGAGGTGCTGCTCGTGTCGCGAACGCGGGAGAAGCTCGAGGAAGTCGCCAAGCAGGTCGAGGAGGCGGGCGGGACCGCGCACGTGCACCCGGCCGACCTGTCCGAGCTCGAGGACATCGAACGGCTCGCGCAGGAGGTGCTCGAACAGCACGGCGGCGTGGACGTGCTGATCAACAACGCCGGCCGGTCGATCCGGCGCTCGGTGGCGCGCTCCTACGACCGCTTCCACGACTACGAGCGCACGATGCAGCTGAACTACTTCGGCGCGCTCAGGCTGATCATGGCCTTCCTGCCCGGCATGCGCGAGCGCAGGTCCGGCCACATCATCAACGTGTCGTCGATCGGCGTGCAGACGAACACGCCGCGCTTCTCCGCCTACGTGGCGTCGAAGGCGGCGCTGGACGCGTTCTCCCGCTGTGCGGCGCCCGAGTGCGTCGCCGACAACGTCAAGTTCACGACCGTCTACATGCCGCTGGTGCGCACGCCGATGATCGCGCCGACCGACATGTACAAGGCCTTCCCCACGCTCTCGCCGGACGAGGCCGCACAGATGCTCGCCGACGCGATGATCGACAAGCCCAAGCGGGTCGCCTCGAGGCTCGGCACGTTCGGAGAGGTGCTCTACTCGGTCTCGCCGAAGACGATGGACATCATCCTCAACACCGCCTACAACCTGTTCCCGGACTCGAAGGCCGCGAAGGGCGACAAGAAGGACGGCAAGCCGCTGCCGGCGGCGGAGAAGGGCGGCGGCGAGGAGATGTCAACCGAGGCCGTCGCGATGGCTTACCTGATGCGCGGCGTGCATTTCTAGCCCCAGGTCGCCACGGCGCTCGATCCTGACACGCTCGAGGCCGAGCCAGTCGGCCATGCCGCGCAGCTCATCGATCAGGGCGGTCGCCGTCTCGGGCGGCGCGTCGGGCTCGGCGTGCGCGGCGAGCACGCGCAGGACTCGCGCGGCGCGGTCGGACTTGAGGTCCACCCGGCCAACGAGGCGGTCACCCAGCAGGAACGGCAGCACGTAGTAACCGTGCACGCGCTTCGGACCGGGCACGTAGATCTCGATCCGGTAGCGGAAGTCGAACAGCCGCTCGACGCGCAAGCGCTCCCAGAGCAGCGAGTCGAAGGGTCCGACCAGGGCGCGCGCCTCGACCCTCCGGGGAACCGTGGTCCCGTGCCATAGGTACGCCGGTGTGCTCCAGCCCTCGACCTCGACAGGTAGCAGCTCGCCGGCCTCCGCCAGCTCCGCCACGCGCTTGCGCGTCTCGGCGGTGGGCAGGCGGAAGTAGTCACGCAGGTCGCGCTCGGCCGCGACGCCCAGGGAGCGCGCCGCGATTCTCACCAGCTGCCGCTGCGCCTCGTCGGCGGCGGGCGTCGGCGCGGCGACCACCTCGCGTGGCAGCACCCGCTCCGACAGGTCGTAGAGGCGCTCGAAGTTGCGCCGGCGGGCGGAGCTGATGCTCCCCGACCAGAACAGGAACTCGAACGCCCGCTTGGCATCCGACCAGTTCCACCAGGGCGCGGCGCGGCGCGGAGCCTCGTCCTCCATCTCACTCGCCGCCATCGGGCCCCGCTCGGCGACCGCGGCCAGCACCCGCCCGACCAGGTCGGGGCGCTCGCGCGCAACGCTCTTAATCCCGCCCCAGGCGTCGTCGTGAGCACGTTGCATGCGCCAGCGCAGCAGCGGCTGCGTGGCCACCGGGAGCAGCGACGCCTCGTGGCCCCAGTATTCGAACAGGCGCCGCGGCGCGTACCAGGCCGCCTTGTCGACGAGCTCGGGCGGATACGGGCCGAAACGGCCGAAAAGCGTCAGGTAGTGACCGCGGGCGAGCACGTTGACCGAGTCGATCTGGAGCAGGCCGACCTGCTTCAGCACCTTCCGCAGAGCGCGGCCGTCCGGCGCGGCAGGGCGGCCGTCGGCGAAGCCCTGCGCGGCCAGGGCGATCCTACGTGCCTCGGCTGCCGAGAGCCGCTCCCTCTTGCGCCCCTGTCGTGTCATCGCCGGGAGCCGTTCTAGCGCGGCAGCCGGACCACGCGCAGCTCGAGCGCGCGCTGCGGTGAGCGGTTGCCCACCTCGTCGGTCGCCGTCAGCACGACGCGGTAGCGACCGGGCCGCAGGCCGCGGGCACGCAGGACGATGCCGTTCTCGCCGGGGGTGCCGGAGCGCCTGATCGTCCGAACTCGCGTCCACGTGATGCAGCGGCGCCCGCGCTTGGCCCGCGGACTGCAGGCACGCCCCTTCGCCCGGCGGCCGTTGCGCGCGCGGTCGAGCCCGACGGTGACTATCGCGGCCTCGGAGAGGCGGAAGCGGAGCGTCGTGGCGCGTGGCGGCGAAGCCGCCGAGCTGCGCCCGCGACGGGACGGCACACCGAGCACCCGTGTCAGCGCCCGCAGGCCTGTCAGGACCGGCCTGCTGCCGTCCACGGTGATCCTGCCCTCGGCGACCGCCCGGCCGCCGTGCGGGTCGTTCACCCTCACGCGCACGGTCTTCGGCCCGTCGACCGCGAACCTGGGCATGGCGGTCGGAGTCGTGCCAGAGCCGGCCTCGAAGCTGCCGTCGCCGTCGAGGTCCCACTCGTAGACCAGCCGCAGGCCCTCCGGGTCGCGTGAGCCCGAGGCGTCGAGTGTCACCCGATCGGCGGCGGCCACGAGCGTCGGCTTGATCGTGAGCGAGGCGGTGGGCGCTCGGTTCGCCACCACGGAGATCCCGAGCGGGTGGTTGAACAGGTTGTCCGTCGACACGACACTCTGCGCGCCGGTCGCCGAACTCACCTTCACGATCCCGCCGTCGCCGTCGGCGCCCAGGCTGTAGTCGGTGACCAGCAGCTCGCCGGCCGGGTTCCTCGCCACGCGCTCCGGCGTCCGCAGGAAGTCCTCGTCGTTGTTGCTTGTGACGTCGGCCTGCAGGCCCGTCGCTGGGTTCACTCGCACGACGCCGACGCCGTTGGGCGTGCCGCACTCGTTCGCGACGAGGATGCTCCTGTCGGAGTCGATCACGAGCCCCAGCGGCCGCGACAGCCGGCTCAGCTCGGAGATCAGCACCTGGCTGCCGTCGGCCGGGTTGATCCGGATCACGCTGCCGGTGGGGAGCAGGCACTCGGCCGGCAGGGCGCCGGCCAGAGCGCGGTTGACCACCACCAGGCTGCCGTCGGAATCGACCGCGATCCCGAAGGGCAGGTCGAACAGCCCGAGCGGGTTGAAGTCGGAGGCGATCAGCTGCTGAGCGCCCGTGCTGGGATCGACCCGGATCACCGCGCCGCTGTCGGCGCCCGCCAGGTTGTCCAGCACGTACAGGACGCCGCCCGGCCCGATCGCGATGCCGGAGGGGTCGTAGAAGTTGTCCCCGCTTGACACCACGGTCTGGCGGCCCGTGAAGGGGTCGACTCGAATGACCGCGCCGTCCTTCTGGTTGCGGACGCCCATGTCGGCGACGAGGATGCTGCCGTCCGCCTCCACGGCCAGGTCGTAGGGGTGCTGGAACAGCGACCCCAGCGGACCGTTACGCGAGATCTCGACGGTCGAGCCGGTGGCCGGCTCGCTGCGCAGGATCACGGCGCCGTCCACTTCGTTGTTCGCCGTATACACGACGTACGGATCGACCGCGACGGCGTCCGGAGCCGCCACCGGGAGGACCACGGCCATCAGGACAGGAATCAGAATGCGCGAGCGACGGATCCCACCCCACCGTACCTTGACCCGGCGCTCCGTCAACCGGTGGGTGCCCGAATTCAACAGGTGTACGAGTCAGACGAAGGCGGACCCGCGGCGCACCAGGTTGGCGTAGAGCGCCTGCTGCACCGTGTCGCGAACCTGCTCGGTCAGCTCGAGCACGAGGCCGCGATCGCCTGCGGCGTCGGGGCCGTGGTGAGTCGTCTGAATCGGTTCGCAGAACTCGATCCGCCACCTCGACGGCAGCGGCACCACGCCAAGCGGCCCCAGCCAGGGGAACGTGGGCGTGACGGGGAAGAACGGCGCGCCGACCAGCCGGGCCAGGGCCGGCACGTCTGCGATCTTGGGGTAGATCTCCTCGCTGCCGACCACCGCCACCGGCACGATCGGAGCGCCCGCGCGCAGGGCGATCTCGACGAAGCCCCCGCGCCCGAAGCGCTGCAGGCGGTAGCGCTCGGCGAACGGCTTGCCGGTGCCCTTGACCCCCTCGGGGAACACGGCCACGAGCTGATCCTGCTCGAGCAGCCGCAGGGCGTTGTAGGGCGAGGCCACCACCCCACCGACCTTGCGGATGAACACGGAGATCCAGGGCAGGTCGAAGGCCCAGTTGAGCACCAGGAAGCGAGGGTGCCGCGGCAGCGGATGCTCGCGCAGCAGCGCCACCGAGATCATGGTGGCGTCCCAGGGCAGGATGCCCGCGTGGTTTGAGGCGAGCAGCGCGCGCCCGTGCGCGGGGACGCGGTGGGCGCCCTCCACCCTGACCCGCCACCAGCGGTCGTAGAGGAACCCGAAGAACGGCTCGACGAGGTCGGAGAAGTCCTCGTCGAAGCCCCACTCGTCGTCCTCGTGGTCGCCCTCGAGCCGCCGCAGGACGTGCTCGAGCGTGTCGCGCGCCTCACGTGGCAGCGCGGCCGCACCGCGGGTGAGGGCCTCGGGCAGATCGAGCCCCGAGTCGAGCCCCTCGCGCAGCCGGCGCATGAAGGCCAGGGCGGCCGGGGCGCTCACGCTCACGCCGCCGTCCGCTCTCCGGCGCGCGAGCCGGCCACCCAGTCCTCCACCGCCTCCGTCGTCGAGTAGCGCGGCCGGTGCCCCACCTCGCGCTCCAGGCGGGCGATGTCCACGCCGCGGCCGTATCGGAGCAGGCGCCGGAAGTCGTCCGAGTAGGAGTCCAGCCCGAGCCGGCGCCCCGCGCCCGTGAGCGGGCCGAACAGCGGGCCCGCGATCGGCAGCAGCGGCCGGCCCGCCGCGCGAATCATGCGGGCGAGCCCGATCGTGCCGCTCGCCGCGACGTTCACGGCGCCTCGCACCGGGCGCCTGATCGCGGCGACAAGGGCGTCGAGCGCGTCGTCCTCGTGGACCAGCTGGATGCGCGGGTCGAACCCGAGGTACGTGGGGCACGCGGGCTGGGCGAGATAACGCGTGATCTGTGTGTCGAGCGAGGGTCCGATCGCCGGCTGGTAGCGCAGCATCGTGCAGGTCACGTCGGGATGCCGGCGCGAGTAGGTCTCGAAGTAGTTCTCGATCTCCGCGACGTCGCGCTGGAAGCGCGTACGCAGCGGGAAGAGGCGGGTCATCTCCTCGCCGAAGAACTGCGGCGCATGGGGCTCGGCGCCGTAGATGCCGGCAGAGCCGCGGATGACGATCGCCCGGATCGACGGCGACTGCCCGCACTCGGCGAGCAGCTGGAGCGAGCCGATCACGTTGATGTCGTGCATCGCGCGCGACGACATGCCCGGTCCCGGCTGGCGGACGATCGAGTTGTGGACCACGGTGTCCACCTCCGCCCGCGCGATCAGCGGAGCGATGCCTGGGTCGCGGATGTCGGCCCGGATCAACTCCGTGCGTCCGAGCGGCTGCCGGGGCTCGCGAGTGTCGAGACCGACGACGGCCTCGAACTCGGGATCGCGCTCGAGCCGCCCGGCAAGGAGACTCCCGAGGTAGCTCCCCACGCCGGTGATCAGCACCCGGCGGCCGGCCACTAGGAGGAGGGCGGCTTGCGGCGGGCGGCGGAGGAGCCGGACTTCTTCGCGGTCGAGCCGGAGCGCTTCGCGGTCGAGCCGGAGCGCTTCGCGGGCAGGCCGGAGCGCTTCGCGGGCAGGCGCTCCTCGATCTCGTCGAGGCGCCGGCCGATCCGGCGCACCTCGGCCCGCAGCTCGCGGATGTCCTCGTGGCTCGCCGGGCGGGCATCGTCCAGGGCCCGGCGCCCGCGGGCGAGGCTCGCTTCGGCGCCACGGCGCAGGTTGTCGACGGTACCCGCGATGTCGTCGATCGCTCCCTGCGTGCGGTCGCGCTGGCGCTCGGCCGAGCCGACCGTTGCCTGCACGGTTCGCTCCACCGCCTCACGCAGCTCGGAGGGGGTGCTTGGCCGTTTCGCCATGGCTCGCAGTCTAGGGTTCGCCGCCCTGACCCTGCAGCAAGAGATTCGCGCGATCCACCTCAAGCCGGCCACCGAGCTCGCCGAGCGCGTACTGCTGCCCGGCGATCCGCACCGCGCCCTCGCGGTTGCCCAGCACCTGCTCGACGGACCGAAGATGTTCAACCACACGCGCGGGCTCTGGGGCTACACCGGAATCGCGGCCGACGGCGAGCCGCTCACCGTCCAGGCCACCGGCATGGGCGGCCCGAGCGCCGCGATCGTCACCGAGGAGCTGATCGCTCTCGGCGCCCGGCGGCTCGTCCGCATCGGCACTTGCGGCGCGCTCGTCGAGGGCCTCCAGCTCGGCGAGCTGGTGGCGGCGCAAACGGTGCTCTCGGCCGACGGCGCCAGCGCCGCCCTCGGCGCCAGCGGCGCGCTCGGCTCTGACCCCGAGCTGCTGGAGCGCCTGCTCGCCGCGGGCGCCCACGCGGGCACCGTGGTCAGCAGCGATCTCTTCTACGACCCGCGCGAGGACGCGGCCGGCGCGTGGTTGGAACGCGGCGCGTCCGTGGTGGAGATGGAGGCGGCCGCGATCCTCCAGGTCGCCTTTCGGCGAGGGGTGGCGGCGGCCTGCGTGCTGGCGGTGACCGACGTGCCCACACCCGAGGGCACCCGCCGGGTGGACGCCGAGCAGCTGGAGCAGATCGGCCTGCGCCTGGGCGAAGCCGGCTACGCGGCGCTCGCTACGACTCGGTGACGGTCAACCGCTCCTGTGCGCGCGGCACCGGGCTCCCGCTCGGCGAGACCGACTCGCGCAGCGCTGCAAGGTCGCGGGCGATCTCGTCGAGGCGCTGCTCGAATGGACCGAGCGGCTCCTTCGCGCCTAGCGCGGCAAGGCGCTCCTCGAGGCGATCGATGGCGTCCTCGATGCCCTCGAGCCGCTGCGAAAGCGAGCGCAGGCGGCGCGTCACGCGTTCGATGTCGGCCGCCGATGGCAGGTTGAGGGCTCCCATAGCGACCTCTTGTGCCTGCACGGCCTTCTCGCGCGCCTCGAACCCGCGGGCGATCGCCCCGTTGACCACCGGGTTGGCGATCAGCTCCTCGGCGATCTTCCCGAGCGCCTCCTCGCCCTGCCTTGACAGTTTCTCGACGAAGGTCTCAGCGTGCTCCGGGGCGGCCATCGGCGGCAGGGTAGCCCATCGGCGCCCGCGAGGGCTCCGCGGAGAGGTCTGTCTAACCCTCGACTTGAGCGTTAGATGGGCCGTGAGCGGACGGTGAGCGATCTCGCCCGCCTCAGACCGCGCCGCAGCCGGATTGAAGGTATCCGAGCACGCGGTCGATACAAAGTCTTGATCTCGCCCGTCGAGCCCGGTCGCGGCGTGCGAGGCGACATCGCCATCACGCCAGGCAGTTACCCATTGCAGACACAAAAGCCCTCAAGTAGCGTTGGTCGCCCCGCAGGTGTCCCTGATAGCCTGCGCGCGCAGGTAGGGCGCTTTTCGGGGCACCCCGAGGGAGGGCATAGAACAGCAAGGATGAAGACGCGGCTCCTCAGCATCCTGCTTGCGGCGGGAACGTTCGCCGCGGCTGGCCTGACCGCGTTCACGATCCCGGCCGCGGCTCAGTCCCAGACCGTCTCGGTCCAGCTCCCCTCGGGAGAGATCGTGAAGGTGACTGTCGACGTGCCGCCCGGCGGCTCGCTGGCGGACATCAAGCTCCCGGGCACGATCGTCGACCGGCCCGAGACCGAGACCGCCCAGGCGCCGCCCGCGCCGGAACCTCAGCAGACGCAGGAGCAAACGACCCCGGCGCCCCCGCCCACGCCGGCACCGCCGTCGGCGGGCGGCGGCTCGCCCCAGGGACGCACCGGCAGCCGGGAGCGCGTCCGGGCCGAGCGCGAAAAGGCCCGCAAGATCACGGGCGGCAAGTCTCCAGCTGAGGATGAGGGTTCGGGCAAGGACAGCGACGCGCGGTCGAAGCTGCGCAAGGCCGACGGCACCCCGACCTCGAGCAACCCCGGTTTCGTTGATGCGTTGCCGGGTCCGTCGTCGGCGCGTGGTGTGCCGAATTTCATCATTCGCAAGTTTCGTGTGCCGCCGTTTTTGTTGTCGATCTATCAGGCGGCGGGGATCGAGTACGGCATCCGTTGGGAGGTGCTGGCCGCGATCAACGAGATCGAGACCGACTATGGGCGCAACCTCAACGTGTCGTCGGCGGGGGCGGTCGGTTGGATGCAGTTCATGCCGTCGACTTGGAAGACCTACGGCACCGACGCCAACAAGGACGGGCGCAAGGACCCTTACAACCCGGTCGACGCGATCTTCGCGGCGGCGCGCTATCTGAAGGCCGCCAGCTATGAGGATGACGTGCGCCGCGCCGTCTTTGCCTACAACCACGCCGACTGGTACGTCGACTCGGTGTTGCTGCGCGCACGCCTGATCGCCGGCGTGCCGGCCGACCTGATCGGCTCGCTCACCGGACTGACCGAAGGCCGCTTCCCCGTCTACGCACGCGCACGCTACGCAGACGACCTCGCCGAGGCCGAGCTGCTCAAGCGTGTGCAGCAGGGCGAGAACGCGGCCAACGTGATCGAGTCGGCCGAGGACCGCCGCTCGATCGACATCTACGCCCGTCGCGGCGCGCCCGTGGTTGCGGTGAACGACGGCGTGATCAAGGACATCGGCACGACCGACCGGCTCGGCCACTACGTGACCCTGCAGGACGTGTACGGCAACCGCTACACGTACGCGCACCTCGGCTCGGTCTCGCAGCAGTATCCCGTGCCCAAGCGGGACGCCACGGACCCCGACCGCTCAGCGCGCGCGCTGAAGGCAAACGGCGACGAGGACGACCCCAAGCCGTCGGCGCCCGCTTCGGCCGGCCGCCAGGTGGACGACTCGGAACGCGAGCCGGCGGACGACTCCGCCACGCAGGACGCCGGCGCCGCGAACGCCCAGGCGAGCGTGCCGATCAAGGACCGCCTGTTCGCCCACCCGGACATGGAGGGAGCGCGCCAGGCGGGCGGCCTCGACCAGGTGCTCGATGCCAAGGCGCGCAAGGACGGCTCTTACGAGACCTACCGCAACTACTTCTCGCGCCCGTTCGGCCTCGACCCGAGCAAGGTCACGCTGCGCAGCCTGCGCAAGGGCTCGCGCGTGATCGGCGGCACGATCATCGGGCGCATCGGGCGCACCGTGGAGAACCGCGCGGCGCACCTCGATTTCTCGATTCGCCCGGCTGGCAGGGGCGCGCCGCGGATCGACCCGAAGCCGATCCTGGACGGCTGGAAGCTGCTCGAGGCGACCGCGATCTACCGCGCCTCGGGACGCAACGTGCTGCACGGCGACGACGTGGACGGCATGTCGATCGGCCAGATCCTGCTGCTGCCCAAGCCGCAGCTGGAGCGCCGCGTGCTGGCCGACGAACGCATCGACATCTACGCCTGCGGCCGCGACGACATCCGCTCGGGCCAGGTCGACCGGCGCGTCCTGGCGACGCTCGAGTACCTCGCCGAGTCGGGCCTGCGCCCGACCGTGACGAGCCTCAAGTGCGGCCACGGCTTCTACACCAGCTCCGGCAACGTCTCCGAGCACAGCTCCGGCAACGCCGTCGACATCGCCAAGGTCAACGGCATCCCGATCCTCGGCCACCAAGAGCCGGGCGGGATCACCGAACAGAGCGTGCGCAGGCTGATGGCGCTGCAGGGCACGATGGCACCCCACCAGATCATCTCCCTCTTCGAAATCGGCGCCGCCACGCTCGCGATGGCCGACCACGCCGACCACATCCACATCGGATTCCAGCCGCTGTTCGGCGCCAACCGCAAGCTCGGCAAGCAGGCGCTGGCCGTCCTCAAGCCCGGCCAGTGGTCCGACCTGATCTCGCGCCTGCGCGAGCTCGACAACCCGGTCGTGCCGACCAAGCCCTCCAAGTACGCCCTGCCCGCCGGCAAGGACCGGCGCGCGAGCGACGCCCACGCGGGCGAGTAGACCGACGGCCGCGGCGCCCGAGCCCGACCTCTTCGGCTGCGTCCAGTTCGAGTTCGGCTTTCTGCTGGGCCCGCCCGACGGGCGCTACCTCGTCCGCGCGCAGGCGGATGGGCCGGTAGAGGGTGTGCTCGTGCTCGGCACCCAGGGCGCCCCGGCTCGCTCCCGCCGCCGCGACCGGCGCACGCGCGAGCTGAGCGAGGCCGCGCCGGAGCCGCTGCCCAGCGCCCGCGCGACGGTGGTGCGGGCGCAGCCGTTCGCGTCGCGCGAGGAGGCTTGTGCGTGGCTCGCCGGGCTGGGCGCCGAGGAGGAGGCCCTCGATGACGAGCTGGGGAGCGCCTTGGCCGCGCTGAACCGGGCGCTGCGGCTGTACCGGGCCGCGACCGCCGACCCGTACCTGGCCGAGCTGTCGGCCGGCCGGGCGCTGGT